>JAHFDX010000128.1 GCA_023248785.1 Myxococcales bacterium | reverse complement strand
CTCGACAAGCAATTGGTTGAGCGTTTGTTCACGTTCGTCGTGGCCCCCGCCGAGGCCTGCACCGCGATGGCGACCTACGGCGTCGATCTCATCGATGAAGATGATGCACGGCGCGTGCTTTTTGCCCTGCTCGAACAAATCGCGAACGCGGCTGGCGCCAACGCCGACAAACATCTCGACGAAGTCAGAGCCCGAGATACTGAAAAACGGAACGCCGGCCTCTCCCGCGATGGCGCGTGCCAGTAAGGTCTTTCCGGTGCCGGGTGATCCAATCAGAAGCACGCCCTTGGGAATGCGACCGCCCAAACGTTGGAATTTTTTCGGGTCCTTCAAGAACGCGATGATTTCCTCAACTTCGTCCTTGGCTTCTTCAATGCCGGCGACGTCTGCGAATGTCACGCGATTCTGCGTGTCGCTCAGCATTCGCGCCTTGGCCTTGCCAAAGCTCATCGCCTTTCCGCCGCCCGCCTGAAGCTGGCGCATAAAGAGGAAGAGCATGAGCCCGATGAACACCATGGGTGCCAGCGTAAGGAGTGTGCTCGAAAGGAACGGCGTGGATTCCTCCTTTTCGAACGTGATTTTTGGAGCCGGCGCCTCCTTATTTTCGGGCCGTAAGGATTCGATAAACTTGATGTCGGGCACAGGACCAAGGGTCTTCTTCTGGGGAGGGAAGCCGCGGACGTTCCCTTCGACCTTCGGGGTGAAGATGATTTCCTTTTCCTTGATGCGAATCTCTTCGACGCGGCCGGCGTGGACTTCATTGATGAAGTCGGTAAAGGCAACCGTGTTGCGGTCGCGCGTGTCGATGAACTGGTAGATGGCGACGACCATCACCAGGACCATCACCCAGAGAAGCAGCGTCTTGTGAGATTGTTTCACGATTTACCTCGCGCGGGCGCTTGAGCTCCCGCTTCCTTTGCTTCAGCTTGCTTCAGCGTACCCGGTTCTGGCGATTGGAACAGCTGGGCTCGAAGTGCATTGTCGTTCCTCGCATCGTTTGTCCGATGTGCGCCTGACACAAGGGGGGGAGCTTCGACTTTGTTCGTTTTCGAGCGGAGAATCTCGCGAGCCTGCAGCTTCCTAGCCTCGCGACTGCGTGGAAGCGACTTGGGCAATGCGATCGCATCGTCGGCAAGGGCACACAGGGCCAAGACCACCTGTGGATTGAGTTCCTCGAGCTTTGGCAGAACATCGAATCGTATGCGCGCCCGTAAAAACCTGCGATTTTCGTTCGAAGGATCGACGCAAAAGGGAATTTCGTGTCGCCGAAGATGCGCCAAAATCGCTTCCTTTGGCGCGCGGATAAAGGGGCGTATGAGCGGGGCATCGAGCGCCCCCATGACCCCAAGGCCGTGAATGCTCGTGCCCCGAACAATGCGCATCAAAAGAGTCTCGGCGCGGTCGTGGGCGTGATGAGCCGTCGCAATCCATGCACATTGCATGAGTTCTGCAGCTTCGCGTAGGGCGGTGTGACGCGCTTCGCGTGCTCGGGCTTGCAAGTTGCCGCCTGCTTTTAACACGACTCTTGTACTGGTGAACGGCACGTCCAACGAACGGCAATAGTCCTTCGCGACAGCAATTTCGTCGGCCGCCTCGGGACGGAGTCCGTGGTCGACCGCGTGGGAGGCCAAACGCAATTGAAGGCGGGGGGCTAACAGCGAGAGAACGTGAACGAGCGCCATCGAATCGGGGCCGCCGCTAAGGGCCACGAGAACACTTGTGCCACGAAGGTTGTGGTCAAGAAGCACCCGCTTGGCGTGGGAAACGAGGCTGGGTGGATGGGAGCTCGGCATGATCGGCGTGTCCTGCGTAGTAGCCATAGTGGCACCCCGCAACCTTAAGCAAACACCCTAGTCCTTCGCGTTGCAGGATGGAAAGACGCTTGCGGCAGTGACGCCTGCCGCGTTCCCATTCGGCCCAAGCTGTCCGTACTGTGAACTGCCCCAACAAAACGTCGCGCCATCCGCACGCACGGCGCATGCGTGCGCACCGCCAAGAGAGGCCGCGGCTACTCCACCTGCGAGTGTGTCGGGGTGTGCTTTCGAGGGAAGCGGAACGGGATCACGCGTGCCAGTCCCGAGCTCGCCATTCGCGTTACCACCCCAGCAATAGAGAACACGGCTTGTTACTAAAGCGCAGGTTCCCGTGCGGCCTGGATACACTTGCAGCACAGCCTCAGGTAGTGGCACGACAACGGGCGTATCGTGCACAGATGTGTCTCCGGCGCCGAGTTGGCCGTAGCGGTTGTCGCCGAAACATGAGAGTTGTCCGGTGGCGTTAACAATGCACGTGTGTTCTGCTCCCGCCACTACTTTGACGATGGAGTCGACCCCAGGCACGCGTATCGGTGTGGGTGTTTTTGTAACTCCTATGTTGCCGAGTTGGCCGCGGTCGTTCGCCCCCCAACAGTAAAGCGCGCCCGACGTTGCCTTTGCGCACGTGTGGTACGCGCCAGCGACAAGTCCATCGATGGGCTCGCTGAGTCCATCGAGTCGAGATGGACTGAGGAGCTGTGTGCCGGCGTTACCTGCTTGTCCGTAGTCGTTGGTTCCCCAACAATACACCTCACCAGCAACAGCTTGCGCACAGACATGACCGGCTCCGAGCGCGGCGCGCAACGTAGCGGGAAGCGTAGGAACTGGTTTAGGAGATGCGTGAGGTTCGGTGGTTCCGACTCCGAGTTGTCCAAATCGATTGTCGCCCCAGCATGAAAGCGTCGCGTTTGTTTCGAGCGCGCACGTGAAGACCGCACGGTCCGCACTTATGTCGCCAATCCCCGCGGGCAAGTAGAGTCGTGACACTCCATTCGTAATTTTGACTGATACGAATTCACGGGTTGCCGTCGTGTCGCCGCTACCCAGTTGTCCAAATCGATTGTCGCCCCAACATTGAACGGACCCGTTCGTGAATCGCGCGCACGTGTGGGTGTCGCCTGCGACCACAAATGCGGCGCATTGAGATTGTGCAGCTTGCGCGTCAGTTCCTTGTGAGAGCGCACTCCAGTCGAGACACCCTGCAACAACGGCTATGGGAGCAATCCAAACGCCTCGCGTGATTCCCCCCGCATTCATCGCAAATCGGGCTCTCTTCGGGGTTCTTTTTTTGGCGCGAAAGCATATAGCAGCGCGCCCGCAAGTGTTGTTGCGGTCCCCACCGAAAGGCCTATCCACCCGGTCGTCTCCATGGTGCGCCCACTTGAAATGTCGTCGGGCGCGCAACGCGATCCACAATGGCCTTGAAGCGAATTGTACTTTGCGTGCGCCAATCCAAAGAGAACGGTGCCACCGACGAACACCACAGCGCCGGCAATCGTAGTGACGAAGCCGGTTGCGCGCAGAGGTCGGACGTCTGAATGTTCAGGCGTCTTTGGGATGTAGATCGGTCGCGCTGCGCTGTCGATTCTGGGTAGCGGGAGAAGATGCACGCTCCAGGTGATGTGCCCGGCGCTCAGCGTCTCGTGTGATCTGTGATCTTGATATCCCGGCTTCGAAAACAGAACGTCGTAACTTCCTGGGTCCAAAATCACGGGCTCATCGATCGGTGTCGTGGCCACGATCGTTGAGCCGATGCGTACGTCCACCCGCTCGGGCGTTGCCTCCATTCGAACGAACGTGACGCGCGAACGGGCGGCGGTCTTTGCGCGCTCGAGCTCGTCGCGTTCCCTTGATGTGAGCGTCGAGGTTCTGTCTTTTTCGTAGAGCGCCAGCGTTCGAATCATCGAAGCAAAACGCCCACGTTTGCTTTCACATGCGGCTACATTCCACAGAAGCCGCGCATCGTCTGATACCTTGAGAGCCGCTCGAAATGAGCGCTCTGCGGTTTCAAATTCTCCCCTCTTGAAGGCCTCACGACCACGGTTGTACTCGGTGCGTGCCTCGGCAGGCAATGCACTCGCGAGTGGCGCATCGCCCTCCTTCGCATGTGTAAATGAAGCTACGCTAACTAGTGTGATGGCGATTGCGATGCACGCCCGTCCACGAGAAATCACTTGAGCTCCATGTCGAGCGGATCGCGCGGCCGACCCTCACGCACGTAAGTCGGGCGAACCAGCGCGCCCCCGTCGTTGCCATGATCCGCAGCGGGTAGAACGGACGCTGCTGGACTTGGTTGGCTCGTCGGAAGGGGTGCAATGGGCGCTTCGGACACAACGGATGGCGGTGGGCTTGTTGCGGTGGTGGGCGATGGTGAACGGTGCGAACCATACCCGTAGAAGAGAAGCGCGCAAAATATCGCGACGACAAGAACAGCAACGCTCATCAGCGAAACACCCAATCGCCTGGGAGGAGGTGAAGTTCCGGACGAACGAACCCGACCTTCATGTGAGTCGTGGCGTAGCGCGAGAGAATGTGTGGCTCGACTTAATGTTCCAATCTCAACCTTTGCCTCAGTCCTTGAAAGTGTGCTCGTTCCGCGATCAAGGGTCTCGATCTTCGCATTCGAGAGTTGCGGTTCAGCAGCGAAGAGAATGCGTTCGACTTCGTCCGCGCGTGCGGTCAGCTGGACACCTGCGAATGGTTCAAGTGCAATGGCCAGATCGCGCACATTTCGAAAGCGGTCCTCCGGTCGTTTCTCGAGACAGCGCAGGATAATTGAATCAAGAGGCGCTGCCGCGCTTCGCTGCACAGAGGGGCGCACTGCATTCGTTGCGGCAATCCTTGCGGCAATCGTTGACAACGTGTCGCCTTCAAAAGGACGACGGCCGGTCACAAGTTCGTAAAGGATCACGCCGAGTGCCCAAATATCGGCGCGCGCGTCGACGGCGTGCGCATCGAGGAGTTGCTCGGGTGCCATGTATGTTGGTGAGCCCAGGGTTGTGCCGTCCTGCGTAATGGTGCCCACGGTCCGTTCCACTCGACACACACCGAAGTCAAGAAGGGTCACGCATGTCGCGCCTCCGCGTTTCGCGAGAAAGATGTTCTCGGGCTTGAGATCGCGGTGAACGATCCCTCGCACGTGCGCTTCGGCGAGGCCCACGGCTGCCTCGATCATCCATGCGCTGGCGAGATCGGGTGCAATAGGGCCGCTTCGTTTGAGATGCGACGCGAGGTCGGAACCTCGCAGCTGTTCCATCACCAAAAATGGATAGCCGTCTTCGGTTTCGTCCACATCGAGCATTCGAACGACGTGCGGGTTGTCGATCGTTGCGACCGCTCGAGCCTCAGTGAGCAGTCGAATGGCGCGCTTTGACTGGTCCCCACGGGACTCACGCATGAGCTTGAGGGCCACTTTTTTCTCGAGTTGAAGATGAGTAGCCTCCCAAACGACGCCCATGCCGCCTTCGCCTAAAATGCGTTCGAGCCGATATCTTCCGAGGAGGATTTGTTCAGGCATCGAAAAACCGCGCAGTCTAGAAGGTCAAGTTTCGGGGAGCTCTAGCACGCGGATCACCACCGGGCTGGTGAAAAGTCCTGACAGTGAAAAGTTTGTGACGGGGAATTGTCCGACAGTGCATTAGCTCTGCCGTCATAATGGGCTCATGTCTATGGGGCGCACGACCGTCGAGCATCGCGATTCGCCAAGGGCACCTACTGCACTCAAGGTCGTGGTCTTGTCAGGGCCGGATGCGGGCGCCGAAGTTGCGCTGAACGATGCGGTCTCGATAGGGAGCGATGCGGCGAACAACCTCGTTCTTCGCGATCGCTCTGTCTCGCGCAAGCACTTGCAACTTACACCCAGTGGCGCGCGAGTTTTGATACGGGATCTCGGTAGCCGCAATGGCACGTTCATCGCGGGCACACGGATTCAGGAGGTCGAAGTGGCCGTCGGCGCCGTCTTGTCGCTTGGAGACACGACGCTTGGGTTGCAACCGCGCTGGCACACGCGAGAAATTGCGCCGTCAACGGCCAATGGCTTTGGTGAATTATCCGGCGAATCACTGCCGATGCGTGAGGTGTACGCGATTCTTGAGCGCGTGGCTGCGACCGACGTAACCGTTCTTATCGAAGGAGAAAGCGGCACAGGCAAGGAACTCGCGGCGCGATCGATTCATCAGGCTTCGCTCCGGGCACGCGGACCTTATGAAGTGTTCGATTGCGGATCGGTTCCTTCCGATCTCGCCGAGAGTGAACTCTTTGGACACAAGAAGGGAGCGTTCTCCGGCGCCGTCGCAGATCGCACGGGCGCGTTTGTGCGCGCGCACAGTGGCACGATTTGTCTTGACGAACTCGGTGAGCTTCCTCTCGACCTCCAACCCAAGTTGTTGCGCGTGCTTGAGACAGGCGACGTGCGCCCCGTCGGCAGTGACACCTCGAAGAAAGTCGATGTACGGCTCATCGCATCAACGAATCGAGACTTGCAAGCCGAGGTGAAGCGCGGTCGCTTTCGCGCAGATCTTCTGTATCGACTCGAAGTCGTAAAGCTCCGGATGCCACCGCTCCGGCAACGACTCGAGGACATCCCACGCCTTGTCGAACGGTTGCTAAGGGACGCCTTGGCATCGGGCGATCGCGTGACGGGATCGAACCTCGACCTTCTCATGGGTTACCCGTGGCCAGGCAACGTGCGCGAGTTGCGCAACGTTCTTTTGCGCGCTGTGACTCTGGGCAAGAGTCCCGGTGAGACGCACGTGTCCTTTCAGAAGCTCGTCTTCAATCTCGGAACAAGCACAACGACACCGACCATGCTCGGGTCAGAATTTCCCGGCGTGGGTTTTCCCATGGAGTTCAAAGATGCGAAGGCGCAGCTCCTTGCTGCCTTCGAGCGCGCCTACGTCACTTCTCTCTTGAAGCGATGCCAAGGCAACATGACGCGGGCCGCTGAACTTGCAGGTCTAAGCCGCAAGCATCTCTATGAATTGCTCAAGCGCGCGGAAGCAAACGTCGACCCCCTCGACGAGTAACGCCTCTCGCCGAAACGAGTGTTACCTCGACGTCGCGACCCAATAAAACAAGGCGTTTCGTTGCCATTAGCGCCTCGCAGCCGCGCGCTCGGCGTTACCTCGAGGTGTCGCCCGAAGCTGTACCCAACGGTGATTTCCTTGGGAATTGATGGCCTGTTTCACTTTGCTCTCGTTGGCATTGTTCCTGCTCAAGGGTTTCTCATCAAGCGCGGCGACGGAGTCGCGTAACTCGAAAGGGAATTGTTGTGAAGAATCTAGCGAACCTCTTAGTTGTCTCTGGTGTAGTGCTCTCAGGCTGTTCAGCCGGTGTCGATGCAACATCGTCTTCACCCACTGAAGTCAGCGATGAAGCTTCGAGCGTCAGCACGAACGAATGTGTCTTTGGAAAATCCCTGAAGGCATTTCGTGATCAGGCGACCGAACTCGGTTTTGCGATCTCCTCGAAGTCCTACGCGTACAGTGAACTTTCAGAGGAAGACCGAGAGCAACTGCAGGCTGTCTACAATCTCGCGGATGACGCCGCGGTTAAGACATTTGTCGACAACATGGAAGATGGCGAACTGTACGTTGAAGAGATCCAGGAGCTCGGCGGGCCGCGGTTGTTCCGACTCATTCATGAGGGCAAAGGCCAAATTGTTCCGGAGTCCGGAACGTTCGTGCTCGCTCATACGGCCGCCGTCGTCGGGCGCTACAAGAACTTCGACAACATCTCGGGCTGCATGGTGACCAAGCTTCCGGGCCTCGATCTTCGCGGTCGCGAGTGCGCATTTGGGGCGAGCACCGAGCCCTTTGCAAGCAACATCAAGTCGGGCAACGAGCATACAATCACAGCGAAGACGCAACTCAGCACGCTGCGCAAGGCACAGATCTTGGCGGCGACCGAGCGCTACGATCTCAACGAGCTCGTGAATTACGAATTCGACAACGTCCTCTACCAGACGCTCGAGGTCGCTGGCATGAAGGAGAAATTCACGCGCGTCTGGCACTATCCAGGTGACAATGAGCACGGCGCAATTTTTCGCCAAGGCACCGTCGACGTGGTTGCGCGCGCGGGCGACGGGGACATTTACGACTGCTTGTTGGCGATGCCACGTACAGCACCCCAGCAATGAGAAAAACGAACAAGCCATGATCGTTGCAGAACGATCATGGCTTCGCCGTTTAAGAGCCGATGAACACCCGCTTGTCCACCCGAGGCGCGAGGCGGGATCCGGGTGTTCGCATGGCAAATTGAACGGGTGCGCCTTGACACCGCGTGATGTGCCCACATAACGAATAGCAGGGGGTAGGCGGAGGTTCTCATGCACCGCCTTCTATTTGGCGCCACCATCGGCGCGACTATGCTTGTCTCATCCTTGTCATTGGCTGTTCCGGCGGGATTAACAGCAACTGCTGTAGCTAATCCGTCGTTAATAACAGCCCATCCCGTGACATTGACGTCGCGCCGCAACGTGTTGCTCATCATCCTTGATGATATTGGCTCGCAAGAAATTCGGTCGTACGCGAACGATCTTGCAACGGCCACTCGAACCGTTTCGAGCAGCACGGGCATCATCGACACCAATTCCAACCACACGCCCGACGGCCTCGAAGACACCGACCACGATGGTTACGCCGACGGCGCAATTTCCACGCCGAAGATCGACTCGCGCGCATCGGCAGGCGTTCGTTTCACAAATGTTTGGTCGAATCCGGTGTGCTCACCGACGCGCG
>JAHFDX010000770.1 GCA_023248785.1 Myxococcales bacterium | reverse complement strand
TCACCAATGGACTCTTCACACTCTCGGATGCGTGCAAGTTTGCCGCGCCCACCGCAGAGGGACTCGCCCATGCACACGCGCACGGGGTTATTCATCGCGATTGCAAGCCGAGCAATATCATTTTGCGTGATGAGCAACTTTTGTCACCCATACTGATCGATTTCGGCTTTGCAGCCATGACCCAACCTGCGCAGCAGCTAACTAGGCTCACGGCCACCGGCGCGTCCCTTGGGACACCCGCATACATGGCACCGGAACAACTATTTGGGGAAGCTGACGTTGATGCGCGCGCCGACGTATGGGCCCTCGGTGCAATCCTTCTGCAAGCGCTCACGGGAACGCTTCCGTTTGGCGAGCGGAATAGCGGGACCATTCTAAAAATGCTCGCGTTGCGCCAAGAAATATCACTGGACGCGCTAAAACATCGAGCACCTGTCGAAATGGTCGACCTATTGAAAAGCATGCTTCGCCTCGATCGCGCTACGCGCATGCAATCGATGGCGGAAGTTGCGGCTGCCATACGACGGGTCGTTTCCCATTAACTGCGCTATCCTTTTCCACATGTTGCGCAGCGAAAGGATGCAAGCCGCGTTGCAAGAAGCTCTTGCTCCAACCCAACTCGAGGTGCGCAACGACAGCCATTTGCATTCGGTACCTCCAAACTCGGAAACCCATTTCTCGGTCCTGGTCGTGTCGGAGCACTTCGCAAATTTGTCACGCGTCCAGCGCCACCAAGCGATTCATCGCGTGCTTATGGCAGAATTTGAAGGCGGACTGCACGCGCTTTCAATTCACGCAATGACTGTCGATGAATGGGAAGCGAGCGAAAAATCGCACACGAAGCCACCTCCGTGTCTGAGCGGACGCAAGGACGAGTAGCTCCGGACGCGCGACTTCGCCCAGATGTGCCATCGTGAGGCTATTTGTCGCTGCGCATGAGCCACGCATACACAGCGGGAAGCACGAAGAGCGTCAGAAACGTCGACGTGAGCAAGCCGCCAATCACAACGGTGGCAAGGGGTCGTTGCACTTCAGCTCCCGCACCCGTTGCCAGTGCCATAGGCACGAAGCCCAAAGACGCCACAAGCGCGGTTGTGAGAACGGGGCGCAAGCGCGCATCGGCACCTTGCTCCACAGCTTCCGTTGATCCCAAGCCCTTTTCGCGGAGCCGTTCGATCGATGTGACAAGGACGAGGCCGTTGAGCACGGCGACGCCAAAGAGCGCGATGAAACCAACTGCCGCGGACACACTGAGTGGGAGGCCGCGAAGCGCAAGCGCGGCTACCCCACCCGAGACAGCCATCGGAACGTTAACAAAAATGAGAAGCGCCGGACGAAATCGTCCGAAGGTCATCACGAGTAAAACGAGGATTAACGCGAGTGTGATTGGAACAACGACAGCAAGCTGGCGGGCCGCATTTTGCAGGCGCTCGTACTCCCCTGCCCATTCAGTGAAGTATCCGACAGGTGATTTCGCGTCTCTCTCAAGCGCTACCTTTGCCTCGTCTACAAAGCTCCCAATGTCGCGTCCGCGCACGTTGAGCTCGACCGTGATCCGTCGCTGAAGTCGCTCGCGTCCAACCTGAGAAGGCGCAGGAAGAATCTCCAGGTGAGCGAGTTGCCCGAGTGGAACAACGCCACCGGCTCGGGTGCGAATCGGAAGGGCTGACACACTCGCGATGTCGTGGCGAGCCGTCTCGGAGAGTCGGACGCGCACGGGATAACGTGTTCCCCCCTCGACCACGTCGCCCACGGCAATTCCCCCGAGGGCAGCGACCGCATCCATGACTGTCTTGGCATCAACGCCATTGCGCGCCACCCACGCACGGTCGACAGAGATCGTCATGGTATCGAGCCCGGCGATCTGCTCCGCGCGTACGTCTTTTGCGCCGGGGATCTTCCGCAGCGTGCGTGTGATCTGCTCCGCGGATCGCCTTAAGACGGTGAAATCGTGGCCATAGACGTGAATCGCGAGATCCGACGTGATGCCCGCGAGAAGATCGTTGGTGGTCATTTCGATAGGCTGCGAATACGCAAAACCCGCACCCGGGACAGACTCTTTCAGCGCCTGATCAAACGCGGCCACAAGCTCTTCACGCGTCTTGCCCGTCTTCCAATCGCGACGCGGCTTTAGCAACACATAGACATCCGTCATGTTGATGCCCATGGGATCGATTGCAATTTCAGCGTGACCTGTTCGACACACGACGCTTACGACTTCAGGGAACTTCAGTAGAGTTCGTTCAACCTGACG
>JAHFDX010000769.1 GCA_023248785.1 Myxococcales bacterium | reverse complement strand
CGTTTGTTTGGGACGTAGCGCAATGCATGGATGAAGCGAGCTTCGAGTTTCTCTTAGGTGCTCACGAACGCCTCAGAAATACGCGCACCGTGTTTGTTTTTGCCGGACGTGCCGGTTTTACACACGCGCTTGAACCTCTGTCGCGCCACACAGGCATCGAACTCTCCGACCTCGCACCTTCCGACAGCGAGCGGCTCATGGCTCTTCGCTTGGCCGTCGACGCCGTTCCCGATGAACTGGTTTCGTTCGTACGCGCGCGAGCCGGAGGCCATCCATTATTTATCGAGGAAGTGCTAAAGGCCTTGCTCGATGCACACGCCGTGACGGTTGCCGAACGACGTGTCGTGTCGATGCGCCTCGTTGGACAGGAACTTGCGCTTCCAAAGACGCTGCGTGGACTCGTCGCCTCACGCGTCACTCGCCTATCGCCACAAGTGCGCGGCGTTCTTCATGGAATGTGCGTACTTGGTGAGCCGCTTGATGCAGAGATTCTGAGCACCATGCTTGAGCAGCCGATTGTGCAAATTGATCGCGCGCTAAACGAATTGGCATCGCAACGATTTGTCGTTCGCGACGGGGCCATTCATCTGCAGTTTGCCTCGCCGCTCATTCCCGAAATCGTAACCGACACGTTGCCAGCCGAGCGCGCGCAAGGGCTGCACGCCCGAGCGGGTTCAGCACTCATTGCATCCGCGGGGGAGCGCGTACGTAATGAAGCTTCGCGTATCGCACTTCATCTGTACCAGGCAGGTGAGCGGGAATCGGCCGCGACGTACTTCGCCATGAGCGGACAGCGGGCTCTCGAGGCGCGGCAATTCGATGCTGCCACACAAGATCTCGCGCGCGCCATTGCATTGCCGAATCTGTCCGAACGAACTCCCGAAGAGCTTGCGCGCTGGTTGTCCCGCCTTTCGGCTGCCGTGCGCGTCAGTCGCTCGCTTCCCGAAGCCAACGACCTGTGCACGCGGGTGCTTGTCGAGGTCGATGCCAAGGCAAATGCTGACGTTCGCGTCCTTTGTCATGTCGATACAGGGCACATCCTTGCCGCCACGCACCAATTTGAACTCGCGAATACGCACTTTCAGACCGCGGAAAAGATCGCTGGCGACGAGCGTGAGCTGCTCATGCCTGTGCTTCTTGCATCGGCCGAACTCTCGATTCGGCAAGGCGACTTCTCGCGGGCGCACCAACTTCTCGAGCGTCTGCAGTCGTTTTTTGATCTCGACCGCGATCGACGAGATCGCCATAAAATCTTGGTAAACCTCGCGCAAGCCCATGCTGCCACGGGCGACCGAGCGCGGGCGCTCTCGGCACTGGAGATGGTCGAACAACAGGCAATCGTCGAACCTACGAGCATTGTGGAACTCGAAAAATTGCATGGCCTTATTGATTATTTCTCGCGCGATTTTCATGGCGCGGCGACGCGTTTCGAACGAGCCGTTGATGCTGCACGGACTGCGGAGTTGCAATACGAAACCACCGTAAATCTTCACAACCTGGGGGATGCCCTCGTTCGGTTAGGAGATTATCCAAAGGCCTTCGGCGCGCTTCAGCAATCGCTCGCGTTATGTAACGATCTTGGATACGAAAGATTGGGAAGCATCAACCGCATGTTTCTCGCGTACCTCGATGGAATCGCAGGAGCTGAAAACGCTGAGGCGCTCTTGCGGCAAGGCATCGGCTACGCGCGTCATCACGATTTTATCTGGGATGTTGTAAGCGGCCAGCTTTTGCTTGCTCAGTTGCTACTTCACCGCGGACAAGCGAAGTCAGCACGCGAGGAATTCCTGCGCCTTCGCGATGTGGCGGATCGCGCAGGAAATCGCCTCGTCGTCACGGACTGCGAGCGCGCGCTTTCTACCCTTGCCATGGAACCGGATGACACAGTGCTCGATCCCGTGTGAGCACGTCACAATGGCAGACGGTCCAATCGCGGTCCATCCACACGCAGTTGAAAAACGAAGTACGGCGGCACGCACGCTCCTACCGATGCACCGGGTACACGAGCACATGCGAAGTCATCCCTGCAGAGCGTCTTTTCGTCACACGAACGTACGCGTTGTCGCGTGACGTGTTTTTTGAGGCACTCTTCGATCGGCCTATTCGTAAGAAAGCACTCGGACTCGTAGCCGCTCCCTGGGAGATCGGCGCACACGGTTTCGCCCCGAACCTCGCCGAGCGCCATGCATGTCTCGCTGCACATTCCTCCCGCAAATCCAAACGCGCTTGGACTGCACGCATCGCTAGCGACCGCCCC
>JAHFDX010000768.1 GCA_023248785.1 Myxococcales bacterium | reverse complement strand
GCACCCGTGCGAATCGGACGTTACGCGATGGTCGGCGCGGGCGCTGTGGTGACGAAGGATGTGCCGCCGTTTGCGCTTGTTGTGGGGAACCCCGCGCGAATCGTGGGGTGGGTGAACGAAAGAGGCGAAACGTTGCGATAATGGGATAAGCGCCTGAGCCGCCAGGCGATTCGGCCAAAACCGTGCCAGAAAAATCAAAACCCCGTGTAGCGAACCACACGGGGTTTTGTGATCAACGAGCTGCTACTTACTTGCAGAGCTTGTCGAGTTCCGCTTTGGCGGCGCTCAGCTGTGAAGATGCCGCTGTAAGCGCACTCTTCGTCGCGGCGAGCTCCCTCTGCTCTTCCGCCAAGTCGCCTTCGGCTTCCCTGATATTGCCGGGCGAACCGCCATTCTTCTTCAACGTGTCGACTTCCGCTTTTGCAGCATCCACGTCAACGCTGTTCTGGTGCTCGCGAAGCTTGAGAAAATCCAAACGATCTTCAAGCCGGTCAATCTTGGCGAGGAGCGAATGAGCCTTTTTCGCTTCTCCGCCGGCTTTGGCCATGCTGAGAAATGCCTTGATCGCAGCAACCCGAGCGGCGCTCAGCTCCTTGCGTGCTTTCAATTCCTCTTCGCGGTTCTTCTTCGTCAGCGCGACGAGCTCGGCTCGCTCCTTCCTCACATTCGCGATGGCTGAGTTGAATTCCGCACGGGCTTCCTCCTTGATCGCCTTCGGACAACTCGGTGCTGCTTCGGTTGCATAGGAGCTACCGGAAACTGCAGCGAGACCAAGGAACGTTGCAGCAATAACAATCTTCTTCATATCGAAATCCTCCCGCTAGTCGCTAGCGTGCATCTAACTTCGCAGCGTGCTTCGACTGGACAGACGGTCCAATCCTTCAGTTCATTCAACGCGCATAGGTTGCGCGAAGCCGCATCCTATACACAACGTCGAAATACGGTGAAATACTCGTTTTTCTAAAGACGAAAAGGGACACTCGTATCGCACATCATGATGAATCGTGCCGCAGTCTGCGCATGAAAAAAGGCCCAGATTTCCATGTTTTGCGGTGCCCAAGGCGTTCGGGCCCTGCAGTGACGTTCATTAATTCCTCGTCACGTAGATTTGATCGAACGCGGCATTGTTCTCGAAGTGGATTTTTTGCGCCTGTGCCCAGCCTCCGAACACCTCTTTAATGGTGAACAGATTCACGTTCGGGAATCGATTCGAATACCTGGCAAGGACTGCGGGCGAGCACGGACGGTAGTAGTGCCGCGCAGCAATCTCCTGACCCGCATCAGAGTACAAAAACTGTAGATAGGCTTCAGCAGCCGCTCGGGTGCTGTGCTTATCAACGTACTTATCGACGGTCGCGACGGGTGGCTCGGCAAGGATGCTCGCCGACGGAACCACGATTTCGAAGCGGTCTTTCCCGATCCCGTTTGTAAGAAGAAACGCCTCGCTCTCCCACGCAAGGAGCACGTCGCCGAGGCCC
Source organism: Myxococcales bacterium (assembly GCA_023248785.1). GTDB lineage: Bacteria > Myxococcota_A > Polyangia > Polyangiales > Polyangiaceae > JAHFDX01. Next base: position 779 of record JAHFDX010000768.1, on the reverse strand, counting down.
CGTTCCGCGAACGTCGTGGTTGCGCCGCGTGCGCCCGAATCGAGCACGGGAACGTTACGAAAGACACTCGAAACAAATGTGCGTGCGGTCGTTTCGCTTCCTCCCGGAAGGCGTTGCGCGTAGCCCCAAGCCGCGAGGTAGTTCCACCTTGCGCCCCCCGATGTCTTTGGGTTTGGAGTGATCACAGACACTCCTTCGCGCGCGAGATCGCCCCAATCACGAATGTTCTTCGGATTGCCCTTCCGTACCACAAACACAATGGTGGATGTATACGGAGCACTGTTGCCCTCGAGCCGCGACTGCCAGTCTGGCACCAGCAACTGACCCTTCTCTCGAAGCATGTCGACGTCGTACGCGAGAGCAAGGGTAACGACATCGGCTTCGAGACCGTCAATCACCGCCCGCGCCTGCTTTCCCGAGCCACCGTGCGACTGTTTGATCTGAACGCGTTGATGATGCGTTTCTTGCCATTGCTTTGTGAACTGCGAATTGACCTCGTCATACAATTCGCGCGTCGGGTCGTACGACACGTTGAGCAGAGTGACGGTCGCATCGGCGCTATCGGCCCGTTTGCAGGCAGGCGCGAGCGAAAGGAGCATCGCGAACGCGTGTTGACTGGACCTCTTGAATAAGCGCATGCGTGGCTCGTAAAGCGCCGGCATGGGTGTGCAGACACCCCGGACCGTCGATCGGATCTGTCTTGTATAACAGACGCACGTCTATTATACAAGACACGAGGTCAAGAACCCCATGCTAGGGAGACGGCGTGTGGCGCAGCC
>JAHFDX010000767.1 GCA_023248785.1 Myxococcales bacterium | reverse complement strand
CCGCCAATTCGAACGGTCTCGAGTGCGAAGGCGCCCGCCTCGAGGTGGGCCGCCTCGAGCGTCATTTTACGATCTCCACAATCGAACTTATCTGATTGCGCGTGTATTCGATGAGCAGCGTGAGAATCTTCGGGCCGCCAACTATCATCGCGGCGCTGATCGCCGCGAGCTTCAACGAGAAGCTCAAACTTTGCTCATTCACCTGTGTTGCGGTTTGCAGAATGCCAATCAGAAGACCCACGACAAGGGCAGCCAAGAGAGCCGGCCCGGCCACCTGAGCGACCGTCCACATCGCATTGCGCATGAGTTCGAGGGCACCATCAATCGTCATCGGAAACTCTGCAACAGCGACGAGACCACGAGATTCCAACCATCGGCGAGAACGAACAGGAGCAACTTCAGTGGCAAGCTGATCGTTGTTGGCGACACCATCATCATGCCCATCGCCATGAGAATGGAAGCGACCGCCAGGTCAACCACGAGAAACGGAAGCAAGATCACGACGCCCATTTGAAACGCGGTGGTGAGCTCGCTCACGACGAAGGCGGGCATTGCAATACGCATTGGCACGTCTTCGGGCTTTTGCGGAAGTGCTTGGTTCGCTGCGCTGTAAAAGAGCTCAAGGTCCGCCTGACGCGTTTGCTTCAACATGAATGCTTTGAGAGGCTCCGACGCGCGGTCCATGGCTTGGACATCCGAAATTGCGCCCTTCTGGTAGGGCTCAAGCGCATCGCGCTCAATCTGCTTCGCGATGGGCGTCATCGTGAACATCGTCATAAAAAGTGCGAGGCCAACGATTACTTGCGTGGGCGGAGTTTGCTGGGTGCCGAGGCCTTGACGCAAGAACGAGAGAACAACGGAGGTGCGCACGAACGACGTGGTCGTAAGGACGATTGCCGGCAGCAGTGAGAGAATAGTCATGACGACGAGCAGCTTGAGCTGCGGCGTCGTCGCTCCCACGAAACCTGACAATAGGCCTGCAGCCTCGTTCATCGTGGCTGCCTCCCATTTCGCCGACGAAGTCCCGTGACCTGTCCTTCAATCCCCGCGGCTTGCGTAGCCTCGTCCGATGTCGATGCTGCAGCAGTTGGCGGCTGAGACACGCGCGTGCCACTTCGTGGCTCGACGCGCGTGTCTGCTTTCGGCTCACGTGCCGCACGTTGAGGAGCTCGACTTGCGCGGCGCTCGACCACGTCACGCGTTCTTGCTGCGAGTACTTCCGCAGGGCTTCCCTCGGAATCCATCTCGTCGTCCTCGCGAGGAGGCGGATCCCGACGCCGCGACGAAGGCGCCGCAGAACGCGCCGGTTCAGGCTCGTCCACGATCTCGTCCCTGACCGTCGAAGCATCGGGACGTGTCCCTCGCGTCGCAAGAATTCCACGAAGGGCGTCTGCGAATCCGCCGAGTGCGGGTGCTTGCGCGGCTCGAGCCGGTTTTTCTTCACGATCGATCGGAATGTCCAGGTGCGCTTCGCGCTCTGGACGCGCAGGCAACGTGACATTCATCTCCGCGTCGGGGGCCGTGGCCGCCGCATTATCCGGTTTGAGCCATGCGAGCCGACGAATACCAGCTTCACTTACACCAAGAAGCATAACGCGATCGCCCACGTGAGCTGTCACGAGATACGCGCGTTCGCCCACACGCGCGGTGTCGAGAACATTGAGCGTCCCATGGCGTGTAGTGCCCGTAAGGCCGCGGCGCTTCATCTTCGTCATGTAAAATGCAGCCCCACCAAGCCCCGCAACGAGAAGAAGCGCAATCGTCGGTCCCCATGCCGAACGACTACCCGAGCTCGACGCAACCGGCGGCTTCGCGGGCTCCTTCGGGCGAACCAACTCAGAAACCGTTGGGGTCGCGGGCTCCCTTGGCGGACTCGGTGGGTCCTCCGCACGTGCAGAAACCGTCAACCCCATGACACTCATCGCCAGAGCTCCGGCGATCGCAAAGCATCCGATTCGGTTCATTCGACTCCCTCAGCTTCCCCATCGAGTGACATCACTTCCGTAAGGCGCACGCCATAGCGGTCACCAATCACGACCGCCTCCCCGCGCGCGATACGGCGATCATTAACGAAGACGTCGAGCGGCTCGCCGGCGATCTTGTCGAGCTCCAACACAGATCCCGCGCCAAGCTTGAGGATTTCGCCAATCTTCATCGTTCGCCGACCGATCTCAATCGTCACGCGGACGGGAACGTCCATGACGAACCCAAGCCCTTCAACCCCTCGCCCACTGCCCGGCATGCCGGCGCTTGCAACCTG
>JAHFDX010000127.1 GCA_023248785.1 Myxococcales bacterium | reverse complement strand
GCGCTGTTTGGACACGATTCAACTCAAAGGTTGCTTTTCTAGGCGCCTCCGCCGTCGTCGTGACTGCGAGCATTTGTCTTGTGGCTCTAAAGTTGTCCGATGGGAATCGTCCACTACGGGCAGCCCGGTAGCGTTCCCTGAGTAGAGTTCCTCTCCGCGTCTGCGCTATAGAAGAATCCAACATGTCTCTCGCTGAACGCTATCCGCTCGACTTAGAGCAAACGTCGTATTCGTACGTCGAGCGCCCCAACGAAGTGCTTCTCGATTTGTTGACGAGGCACGTTCTTGGCTCCACTCGAACCGCACGCATCCTTGATATCGGTTGCGGCGCAGGTGCCAACGCACGCGCAATTCGTGCTCGCTTCCCCAAGGCAACCCTTTGCGGGATCGAACCGAACGAGCATGCGATCGCGCTTGCACGAGAAGTGTTCGACGAGATGTTTCACGGCCTTTCGAGCGACTGGCTCAAGACCTCTCCGAAGACCTCGTATGACGCGGTCATCCTTTCCGACGTCGTCGAGCACATCCCTGATCCCGTTACCGCGCTTCGCGATCTTGTCTCAGCGCCCGCGCTAAAAAACGCAACGTGGATCGTCAGCGTTCCGAACTACGCCGTTTGGTACAACCGCGTTCGCACACTCGCGGGCTCGTTCGAATATGGATGGTCTGGTCTGTACGACCGCACGCATCTTCGCTTTTTCACACGTCGTTCCATTCACGAACTCCTCAGATACGTTGGGCTCGACGTACTTGACGACAAGTGCACACCGTCGATTGTGCAGTCACTCGCGCCCGTGCTTCGAAGCTTCTTCGAAAAGGACGTAACCCAAGGCAACCACCTCTCGCTCACGGAGTCGAAACCGTTTCAGTTGTATTCGAAGTACGTAGAGCCCGTTGAAACTGCCGCCTGCCAGCTCGCCCCGAGCCTTCTCGGTTTTCAGATCGTTACCGCCGCGAGGCGCGCCTAATCACCCATCGTCACAAATTGTAACTTTTCAAATCACGTTTTAGCACTTTCCCGGTAGGGTTTCGCGGAAGCGCCTCCAAGAACGTGATCTGGCGCGGCACCTTGGCGCCCGACAGCCGCTCCCGCGTCCACACAAGGAGCTGTCCCTCGTCGATTTGCGCTCCGTCTCTCAGAACGACGAACGCGCGAACACGCTCACCCCAGTCGCTATCTTCCACGCCGACGACCGCAGCCTCCGTCACGCTTGGATGTGCCTCCAGGACCGATTCAACCTCGGCCGGATACACGTTCACGCCGCCTGAGATGATCATTTCGCGCTTGCGACCTTCGAGAAAATACAGGCCCCGCTCATCGACTCGCGCAAGGTCGCCGACGCTAAAGAACCCATCGAGCATGCTTGCGCGGGTAGCCGCGTCGTCGTTGTGATAACCGCTAACGATCGTGTCATTCTTCGCGAACAGCTCACCGATCGTGCCCGGCTTTACGTCTCTTCGATCATCATCCACCAAGCGGATCACATTGCCTGGAATGAGTCGCCCAATCGTCGTGGGTGCGGCGCGCAGGTCACTCGGCTTCGCGAACGTCACCAACCCAAACTCTGTGGCCCCGTAAAGATTGTAGAGAATATCGCCGAAGTGATTCATCACTTCGGTGCCAAGTGGCCCTGGAAGTGCAGCGCCGACGGTAAAAATGGCGCGCAGCGAACTTGTGTCGTACCGCGCGAGCGTTTCCTTACCAAGCGCCATCACACGGCTCAGCATCGTTGGAACGACCGCGGTGGTCGTGACACGATGTCTTTCGATGGCCTGGAGAAAACCTTCCGGCTTGAACTCATCGAGCACCACGACGGTTCCACCCAAGAGCTGCGTGAGCGAGGTGAACGCAAACGCCGTCGAGTGATAGAGCGGACACGTGACAAGGTGCACATCGCTCGCGCGCATGGGCGTTTCGAGCATAAACCGCATGGCAGCGAAGATTGCCTCACGCGGAAATCGCCGAACAGCGCCCTTCGGTTTACCCGTCGTGCCTGAGGTGTAAATCACAACGGCAGCATCTTCATCGCTGCCGGCCTCGATGGTGAACCCACGTGCACCTCGCGAGGCGATCGATTCATAACTAACGTAGTTACGAATTTCGTCTCCCACGGAAATGGCCAACGTTGCGCCATCGCGCCCGCGCAGGGCTTCCGCCACAGCGGGTTCAAGATTCGACTCGAAGAAGATGACGCGCGAATCGGAGTTTCCGATCAAATACCCAAGCTCGGCCGCCGTCGAACGCCATGGCGCATTGACCGCCGCAGCACCGGCTCGCGTGATAGCGCCCGAAAGCGCGATGTACTCAGGGCGATTGCGCATGAACAGCAACACGCGCACGCCCTTACGCACGCCCTTACCCACTAGCCATCCAGCCAGCGTGTCCATTTGACCATCGAGGTCCGCGTACGAGCGGGCCTGTCCTCGAAAAATCACCGCGGCGTGACGCGGCATGCTCTTGGCGTGAATGCGAAACATGAGGGTCGGATTCATGTTCCGATGCACAAGGACGCGAAGCGCCTCTGCAATGGAGGCGGGAGTCACGTTCCGCCACGCATCCGTGCGAACCATCAAGCGCGCGAGGGTGGCCGCACGAACCGGAATTTGGGCGAGACGACCGAACACAGCTTCTGGAAATTTTCCTAGTTGCACGCTTGCCACTTTATCGGTGAGCACGACGTCATGGTAGCCTTCCAGCATGGGAGGGGAACGTAGAGACACATCTCGTGTGCCGCTCGCCCTGCGGGTCGATTACGACCGCAAGAACGCGTTCATTCGCGACTATATTAAGAATATTTCGCGAGGTGGAACGTTCATCCAAACCTCCCAACCCCTCGCCGTTGGAACGCGGTTTTGCTTTTCACTCCACATCCCGGATTGGCCTGTTGCTCTCGAGTTTGAAGGCGAAGTTCGTTGGGTCATGCCCCCTGACCGCGCAACACTGGATCAACCCGCTGGAATGGGCGTGCAGTTCATTTTCGGATCCCACGCCGAACGCGCTCAAATGGAAGCGACCGTTCGCACGATCGTGCGCGACGCGCTCGGAGAAGGCTTTGCGCGAGACCTCTTCGGTCCTGAAGACGAGAATCTGAACCGCTAACTTAACACACGGCAACTCCCCGACATACACTCGAAGCGAGGCGAAAACATGAAACGACGATTCGCGTGTGCGGCATTCCTAATCGGTGTGGCCATCGGTTGTAGTGGCACGTCGAAGACCGACGGTGGAGCCGCTGACGGAGCCACCGACGCTTCGACCTCGGACACCAGCGCGCTGATGCTGACCATCACCTTGCATCTCGAAAACAAAACGTTCGACGCGGCGTACTTCGCATCGCTCGATTCGTTTGCGCAAACCGTCGAAAAGCACGGTGGGAAACTCACGCTCGAGCCACGCGACTCGGCGGTTTCGGGATCGACAGGGTTATTTGATTGGAAGAAGATGGAGGCGCGCGGGCACGCCATCGGCTCACACGCCGCGATTGGCGGAACCTCGTCGACAACGCTCGAGTCGTTCACGGCGGACGCAAAGGCTCGCTACGCCCAGCTCTCGCCACTCGTGAATAGGCTCGAGCACGTATCGGGAAATTGCGGCAATGTCGACTGGGTAACGGGCGTGGTTGCCGCAGGATTTAAGGCAACGACAGCTTCGACCGTGCTTTGCCTTTACTCGATCGCGTCCGCAGATCGCCCGTCGCCGTATCAAAATTTGCACTGCACCGGTGCCACGGATCCAACATGCCACCAGTCGTATCCGTCTGAACTTGCCCAACGCGTGCACCCGTGGCGCGCAGCCACCGGAGCCAATTGGCTGACGGACGACCGAAACGGAAAGCTCGTCATTCTCCCCGGGAGCGGGACGCTTCCTTGCCTCGAAGAAGAGGCCACGGCGGGTGGCGCAAATATTATCTCGTGCACCCTGACCCAAGAGGACGTGACGCGTGGACTCGCGGATCTCGACGCAGCCATTGCCCTCGTCGATCGCTCAAAGGTGAATACCTTCTATTGGATCTGGGGAAGCTGGTCGCTGTCGGACAGCGAGAAACCCATCTTCGAGACCTTCCTCACCGAAGTGGACAAGCGTGTGTCGAAGGGCCAAGTCCGATGGTCGACCACGACAGAGATGGTCGACACCTACACCGCGTGGGAAACGACGAACCGGTAGGACTCGTTTACAGCTCGCAGGTCGCCTTGGTCACCTCGACGAGGACATCGGCGCCTTCCTTGGTGGTTGGCACCTCGTGGGGTGCATCCTTGATCCGAGCTTCGTACGCTTGGCTAAAGGTCTGGCCGGTGTTGCCCGAGTAAGCGGAAGGATCCCAATCGGAGCATGGGCGCGTGACGCTCGCGTTCTTCGGATCGGGGGTGTACTTCGCCGACGCCGTCGAGCAGTACCCTTGCTTCAACGTGAGGGATCGCCCGCGAAGACCCGCAAGCGTCTTTCCTTGCGCTGTGATCCCGGGAAGCCACAGGCGTAGGTGTTGCCATGCGTCCGAGGTGTCCGCACCGCCCATGACAACCGAGAAGTCGATGTTTGGAAACGACGTGGTCGTTGCGCTGTAGAAGTGGCTATCGGTCACAAGCTTTTGGTCGAACTTTTTCTGCCTGCACGCTTGGAAGGAGTCGCACGTAGAAGAGGACGTGCTGTTTGCGCAATCTTCAGTCGAACGAACCAGCTGACCGACATCCGTTCCCTGGTAGAAATCGGGGCGCGTGCCAAGGGGTCCCTCGTTGATGCTGCACATCCAGGGAATATACGCAAAGACGGGACCGCCGCTGAAGACGACCGTATCAAACATCGACGCACCCCCGTAGCGCGTAAGAACGCCGGCGAGACGCCCCGAACCAGACGATTGGGCATGTGCACAAAGAGTCCTTCCTGAGTTACGAAATGCCCAGTCGTAAATCGCGCGTGCTCTACCCGAGATGCCAAGATAGCCGGCGCCATCTACATCCTTGTACCAGGCGATGCCCTTGTTTACGCCGGTAGTCGACGCGTCGGCCCACCCTTTGAACGCCGAATTCGCGCACGCGCCGCCGGTACCCGTTGGGCACCAATAGGTCACATCAACGGTTACATATCCCGCGTCGTTGAGCGTGCGAACAAAGTCGTCGCCGTAGGTTCCGCCTTGAACGTAGTGCCCCGGAGGGACGCCCCCAAACTGCGCGCCGTATCCCCCACCAAACCCACCCGCATCCATGACGACCCAGCGATTCTTGCAGAGCGCGGTTTCATTTTTCGCGCGAACGACAAGGAGAACCTGAAGGTCCTTCATTTGCGAAGCGATACCCGTCGATCCGATGGGATCGGTCGTTGTGTGCACGCGTGCGCGATACACGCCACAAAGCACATCCTTCGAATCGGGACTGTTGCAGGGATACGGCTCTGCATCCACGAGCTCGACTTCGGAACTACTCGTGAGCTGCTTCAAGGTCTTCGTCGTGCAATCTGAGCCCGCATCGGCCGTCGAAACAGGCGCGTCTGGGTTTTCCCCGCTGTCCTGACTCCCGCTGTCCTGACTCCCGCTGTCCTGCGGCGAAACAGACGCGGCATCCCCCGCATCAGCCACCGGTTGAGCTGCGTTGCCGCTACCGCAGCCCGTGACAGCGAGTAAACTTTCCGTGGCAACTATCCACGCAATCACCGCATTACTTCGCATGCAAGCCTCCCGTATCGTGACGGATCCAGCCTGCTCCCTCATCCATCCTGAGTGACAACTTCGCGAGGTGCCACAACGCGCCGCGTTGGGAGCGGCGCACGCTGCCCGTTCCCGCGCGGCGCCTAAAGTTTCCCGGCGACGAGACCGTATGTATTACGTAAGCGGGGCTGAAACAAAGGGATAGGAAGTATGAAATCCATGGGCTTATTTCGCGCTGCATTCTTCGCTCTGATGGCCGCGGCTGTGGTCGGGCCGAGTCGAACCGCGTTTGCTGACAAAGAGGGCTCAACTTACCGGGGCAAAGTCCGTTGTTCGGATAAGAATATGGCTGAGGCGTTTAAGCGGTATTTCGAGTGCCGCTATCTATTCATCCTACATCCCTCGACCTTGCCGGTCATACCGGGAATGAAATCACCCGCGTGTCTTTCAGCGGCAACCCAGTGGGACGGAGAAGAAGAAGACCTTACGACGGGAAGAATGACTGGATCGGTCAAGCCGATGACGGGAAAGCTGTGGGCGGGGAGCCCGAGCGCCTGGTTTGCAACGCGCCCGCGCTGGGATGCGAGAACAGACAATGCCGATGGGTTCTCCGGGCAGGCGAGGCTGGCGCCAAGGAATGCAGATGGTTCGGTGGCGATGGGGACGCGCCCCACTCCCTTCTTGATTGTGACGAAAGCTGGGGATGCGAATGTCGCCATCAATGCGCTGGTGTGCAGCTATGAACGCGCGCCCCGAATCGATGGCGTTGAAGTACGCTACGATACGCAGGGACCGCCCATCTTCGTCAAAGAATCAAATGGTCGAATTGCACACGACGCGCCCAAAGGCACCAAATTGTCACTGCCAGTGTCCAATAATACGCAAAGCAGGAACACCGTGTATTTCGTGTACCTCGAGTCCGAATCCAAGGTTCACACGATCGACTTCAAGCTTGAATTGCCCTGGGTAAAGCGAGCTCCCACATCGACGTGGGCAACAACACCCAACACAACCGATTAATACGCGCTGCAACGCCGAACAAAGGGAGAGGAAGTATGAAATCCATGGGCTTATTTCGCGCTGCATTCTTCGCTCTGATGGCCGCAGCTGCGATCGCGCCGAGTCGAACTGCGTTTGCCGACAAAGAAGGCTCGGCTTACCGGGGCAAGACACGTTGCTCGGACCAAACGAAATTGGCCGAGGTGGTGTATAAAAGCAGAAAGTGTCGAAACGGTGTCGGCAAATTGCGCGTCGATTTCGCGGATTGGCCCCCTCTCCCTTCTCTCGAAACGCCGAAGCTCTCATGTCTTAATCGGCCAGGGAGTTTGTCAATTGACACGGAAGCCTATACTTCCAGGCCCCTGGTAGATAACGCCTCTGGGAAACTCTCGGGCGTACAATCGAGCGCTTGGATTGTTGCCGACGTTCGCGGAACAAAGATGGACAAGGATGGCAAGTATGCCTCCACGAGCAGCAAGATCGCGCGCATTGAAGCGCCCAACGTTCCGGCCCTCACCGTCACCAAGACGGGGAGCTCGCAGGTTGCGATCAACGTGCTCGTGTGCCCCCTTGTATTTCCGCTTTCCTATTACGCAGCAGGAAACGAATCAGGTTACGGATGGGCGTACGAGGGGAAGCCCCAATTTGGCAAGGAAATCTCGGGTCGCATCGAGCATGACACTGCTGCCGGTGCGAAGTTGCGGCTCGCTCTTCCGAACCAACGTGACGCCGACTCTATCTATGTTGTGTACGTCGAGTCCGAGTCGCGGCTTCATTCGGTCGACTACGCGGTCTCCATGCCGCTCGTAGCGGGAACGACCACGACGCCCGACCCTGCCAAGTAACCCGAGTGAACGGCCTCGATCCGGCCTCGGGGTTCGTTTGCAAAAAGCGCTAAGCGGAAAAGCTAAGGAAGCAACTCGCAATCGAGTGGGCCAAGGAAGTCCCCGCCCACACCCCTCTCTGCACCAAACTCCACTCGACTCAAGCGAACAAGACCAGCGCCGCCCCAACCAGAACCCTTACGCAGCGAACAGAACGAACAGTCAACGATCTCCCCGGCGCTCGATGGGACCGACGAACGTGCGGCGCGTCGCATTCACATCCGCTGTTCGAAGTGCCCTGATTCTCCGCACATGGCGATACGGAATCCCACAGAATGCGGCACAGGCGTGATCGTTGTGTGCGGATGCAAGCTCTTGCGTTGGGTCGACACGCCCGCGAGGAAGGCGGCCTCTATCGCGCTTTACATCTTTCCCTGCTGAAGAACGCGCTGCAACTTGCTGGCGTCAACCAGGTCTTGGGGCCGCCCGGCCGCCAATTTGGACGAAAGCAGATCGCGAATATCCGGCAATGACAATTCCAAACCATCAAGGTGAATCGTCTTCCTTCTTGCCCAGGCCGATTCAAACTCCAGCCCCGGGATTTTCTTGAGGATATCGACCCGGTTGGGTTTAACACCGATGATGAAAAAACTGCCTTCATCCTCAAAGTCGGCGGGACTGAGGTCAGTAAGGGGAGCACCGAACTCCTTCAGTGCAGCGAAGACACGTTGGGCGTTGCCTTCGCTGGGGTTTACGAGCACATCGAGGTCCTTTGTTGCGCGAGGTTCGGCATACGCGCTAACCGCGTGCGCTCCGACGACAAGGTACTGAACCCCGTTGCGATTAAACAATTCAAGCAGCTCACGCATGTCATCCGACAGAACACCGATTTTTGCGTCCGAAGTCATGCGTCCTCATCGTGAAACTTCGTCCTTTGCGACAACGAATGTGACCATGGAACGATCCTTCGTTCGATTCGGCTCCGGTCCATCGCTACGTTCCTGGCATCAATGCCCTGCATCAAGAACCCGAGCAAGCTGAGCTCATGCACCGCACGAAAAATTTCCTCAGGGCCGAGCTCTTGCCAGTACGCAATCTGCTCATCCGTAAGATCGTCCCCAAACGTTTTCTTG
>JAHFDX010000766.1 GCA_023248785.1 Myxococcales bacterium | reverse complement strand
CCATGTCGACGGAACATGGCGACGACCCGACGATTACAACAACGTCACGAACCCCGAGGGACGGAGCCCCGGGTTTGACATTTTGGCCCGCGACCTCGTTCAAAACGACTACGGTCTTGCTGAGTTTTGCGTGCACGTGAGGCTCAATTGGCTCGAAACCAATCGCCTGATTCGCGCCGAAGTTCGGGTATTTTGGCCGCGTGATGAGGTGCGCTCATCATCCGGCGCCTTCTGTAGCGTAGCTCCAGATACGGTCACCGGAACGCCGCAATACTACGCGTTCGTTTACACAACCGACGCCATTCGCCAAAATATTACACAATGAGTTACACATCGCACAAGACCCGCGCATGGCCCCTTACTCGGCTCCACAGTCGAGAGAGAGGCTTCACGCTCACGGAAATGCTCGTGGCGCTGACGGCGGGGCTAGTGATTACCGTCGCGGTGGTCGGGGTGTCGCGTCAGGCGAGCCACATTTTTCACGAAGAGATGCGCACCGCTTCGGTCCAATCGGGCGCACGCTTTGCCATTGAGCGTCTGTCGCTCGATCTCGCGCGGGCTGGGTTCATGAGCACGGGCAATATCGTGGCCGACCCTTTGGTTGCCAAGCAAATTGGCGCAGCAAACACAGCGGCCATTCCAGCCACGTACGTTGGACTAAGGCGTCTTTCGGCGATGCGTCTTATTCTCGGAGGTTCGAAAACGGCTACCGATCCGCAATCGGGGCTGAATGCACTGAATCCCGACGCATTGGAACTCGGGGGCAACTTCACGACGACGGAAGCGTTTTCGGTGCGCGAAGTTGCCGCGCCCTCGGGAGGTTGCCAGCGCCTTTGGTTGCAAGCCGATCAAGCTCCCATTTGGCGTTTGCTCGGGCCAGGTGCGGCGGCAGCTCACGCAGCGCTTCGCAACGCGTTCAAGCCATCGACGCCGTCGGGCACGGAAATGTTTATGGTCCGCATCCAAGACAGTTCGGGGCGCTATCAGTTTGCGCCGACGTGCGAAAATGCGACCCCAGCCGGATTCGAAAATGGGAATCCCTTCGTTGACGTTGCGTTGAACTCGCTAGGAGTAGGCGTCATGACAGCTCAGCTCACAGGCACAGCCGGGGGCGCGAGTGGATATGGCTCGGGGATTATGGTCAATCCTGTGCAAATTGCCCGTTGGGAAATGGTTTCGACCGTCGGCGCAAACGTCCAGGCGGGTCTCGATCCGAAACTGGAATCGGCGCGGTTCTATTTGACGCGCACATTTGTCGACGCCAAAGGCGTCGTGATCGAAAGTACACGCGAAGTGATTGGCGAATATGTCGTCGACCTAAAGTTCGCTTTTGTCGTGGAGACGGGCGATTCCACCAATACGGCTCACACCATTTTTGCGTTCGAGGATTCATCGAATGCTCTGTGGTCGTACGACGTATCTTCGCAGGCCCCGTCTTCGCAAGGACCTCAACGCATACGATCCGTGCGTGTTCGCCTCGCAATGCGCACCCCTCTTCCGGACCGGATGGCCGACATCAGTCCGAACCCGGCGAATCTGTCGGGGCAGCGCTTCATGCATCGCTATTGTGTGGGCGCAACCGCAGCCGTGTGCACGAATGGAAGCGAGAACTTCGCACGTGTTCGCACGCTCACCACCGAATTGTCGCTCCCCAATCAACAAAGGTGGTTTTACTAATGAACCCCTTGATCCTCCGTCGCCACAAGAGAAGGGCGCGCGAGCGCGGCGCGGTCATTTTCGTCGTAGCCTCCACGGTGGCATTGCTCGCAGCGCTCGGGATATACGGCCTCAGAGCCACGGCAGACGAAGTCGCATCGAGCGGCAACTACGTCAAGAATGCGCAAACGCACTTCCTAACCGAGTACGGAATGTTGGGTGTGGCCAACGAGGTCACTGGCCCCCGCGCGCAGCTGTACTTGGGGCTCATGAACGAGCCCAGCACACGCGACAAGAACTGCGCGTCGCTTGCGGGCGTTCCGGCAACCGCAAATCCACAATCGCTCGCGTGCAGACGAATGGGCGCTTCTGAGATTGGTCAGAAGTGGTCGACTCCATTTCTTACCCAATACAAATCAAAAACGGAGCCCGGATCGCTCGGTCCCGCGGCACGCACCGGCGACTTTTTCGTTGAGCTCACAGATCCTGTTCAAATAGCGCCACCACCTGGATACGACTTGCGACTTGGATTGTGCTTCACGCAGTTCACGGTCACAGTGACCGGCCTCACGAAAGCGCTTTCCCCGGCATCGGCGACGGGCCAGTACC
>JAHFDX010000126.1 GCA_023248785.1 Myxococcales bacterium | reverse complement strand
CGTATTTTCCGTGACCGACAATGGCTCTGGCATCCCGTCATCGGAGCACTCGCGCATTTTTGAGAAATTTTACCGAATCGACGATCGGCTCTCACGGGGGCGAGAAGGCAGCGGCCTTGGCCTTGCCATTGTCAACCACATAGCCAACGCGCATCATGCCCACGTGACCGTCGTTAGCGGGGAGGGCAATGGCAGTACCTTTCGACTCGAATTTTCGATTCGTCGTCCGAAGCAATTGCAAGTGGTTGACGACACCGACGTCCAGAAAATTGCAGGCTGATTTGAACCGACCTTCGCGATCTATGCGCCAGGCAGACCAAGCAAACTCGCGGCTCGTTCTCGTCATCGAAGACGATGCGAGCATTTCGCTGGGCCTCCGCATCAACTTGGAAGCGGAAGGATTTCGCGTAGTAACTGCGGAGGATGGAGAGCACGGGCTCGAACAAGCGCGAACGTTGGGCCCCGACCTTGTGATCGTTGATGTCATGCTTCCGCGCTTGAATGGCTTCGAAGTGATTCAAGCACTGCGGCGCGAAGGGTATCGGATGCCCATTATTGTCTTAAGCGCGCGCACCGGAGAAATCGATAAGGTCACTGGCCTTGAGCTGGGAGCCGAAGACTACGTTGCCAAGCCCTTCAGTCTCGCAGAGCTCCTCGCGCGCGTTCGTGCGGCTCTAAGACGCGCCTCGGGCAACTTCGATCGCGAGCCTCTGCGGTTTGGGGACGTGATGATCGACGTGACAGCTCGGAAGGTTTTCCGCAACGACCAGGAGGTCGAGATGACGGCAACCGAGTTTGATGTGCTCTGTTGCCTCGTGCGTGCGCGGGGCCAGGCGATATCGCGGCAAGCCATATTTGAACGCGTTTGGGGTCCGAATCACCACGGCACACCCCGCACCATTGACAACTTTATGCAGCAGCTTCGAACCAAACTTGAGCAGGATCCACAGGACCCGAAGCACTTCGTCACTGTTCGGGGGATCGGCTACCGCTTTGACATCTAGCCACAAAAACGTGGTTTTTCGGGGTCCCCACCCAAAGAAGCTCGCTTCGCTTAACTTGGCTTTGCAAATCCACGACCCGCAGGCGGCGTTTTCCGCCGCAAAAAGTCGTGTTAGGACGCCCGCGATGGACCAATCGCTCATCCGCAGTTACTTGAGCACCGTCTACGAGCTGCCCACGTTACAGGGCCTTCTTCGGGTTTCGCTCGATGGCGATATTGTCAGCGATCCATCCACGCTCCCTGAACTACTCACTCGCCCGTTTGCAGTGCTCACAGCGTACAATCCAAGATCCATGTTGCTGCCGCGAAAGGTCAACGACGGTCGGCACCTTGTCCTTCGAGATTTGCTCGTCATTGGAAACTACCGCGTGGAAGCATGTGTGGGATTCGAGGAGGACCCCGATAGCAGTTGGCGCGAACCCGCGTGGCTCGTGCACGGAATGGAGCGCGATGAGGCCATCGCGTTTGGTCGCGTGTTTCGTCAGAACGCAGTGCTTCATTGTCGCAATGCGCGTCCTGAATTAGTCGTGACGGATCCCACATTCGATGACGTCGGCAAGACCATCACCGGAAACTGGCGCGTCCGCACCTGAGGTCGCAGGCGTGCTCGAGGATGCGCCCGCAATCTCGGTGCGCGATGTCTCGAAACGCTACGGCTCAGTGGCAGCACTTTGCAGCGTGAGCTTCGACGTGCAGCAGGGTCGCATCGCCGGGTTCTTGGGCCCAAACGGCGCGGGCAAGACCACGATGCTTCGCATCTTGTCGGGTGCGTTGTCGCATGACGCGGGTTCCGTTGCTGTGTTTGGTGAACCCGTATCGGAGGGTCACCTAGAGCTCCGGCGAACGATTGGATACATGCCCGAGAGTGCGGCCCTTTACGGCGAAATGCGCGTCACTGAGTACTTGCGATTTCGTGCTGAACTCAAGGGTGTCGAGCGCTCACAAAGAAAAGCGTTTATTGACGAAGCCATGGCCGATTGCGGCATCACCGATGTTGCGTCGCGCGTGATCGCGCAGCTGTCAAAAGGGTACAGGCAACGTGTGAGCTTGGCTGACGCCCTTGTCGCAAAACCTAAGCTGTTGCTCCTCGACGAACCGACGGCTGGACTTGACCCGAACCAGATAAGAGACGTGCGCAACCTTCTGCTCCGCTTGAAGAAGGCGTACACCGTTTTTCTGTCGACACACATTCTGTCCGAAGTAGAGACCGTCGCAGATGACGTGGTCATCGTTCATAAAGGTCGCGTAGTCGCTCAAGGGAAGAAGGACCTTCTGACGAGACGCGAGTCCGGCAAGACCTTTGTCCTTGCTTTGCGCGCCGAAGCCGGCCCTGTATCCAAGCTCTTTCGAACGACCGTAGGGCTCGCCGATTTCGATGTCGAAACGGATGGCCCCTTCGTTCGCGTCCAAGCCACTTGGGATGATCACGTGCAAATGGGGCCGGCCACGGAACGTCTTGTCGCGGCGTGTGTTGCGTCCGGTTTCGGCGTTCGAGACTTGCGAATGATCGACGCGCGTCTTGAAGACGTGTTTGCGGAGTTGACTCGCGAATCCGAGGAACAACCGTGATGGGTTTCATCCCCATCTTGAAGCGTGAGCTCTTCGCGCTCCTTGTGACACCACTTGCGTGGGTGATGATCACGGGTTTCGTCTTAGTCCAAGGATGGCATTTCGCGCTTCTCATGGACCACGCGGCAAACGCACAACTTGGTGACGTATCCCCCGTGTCGGCTTTTTTTGGCACAACGGATGTTTTGTATCTCGTGCTGTTTCTTTTTTTGCCGGCATTGACGATGCGGACCTTTGCCGAAGAACGTCGCCTTGGCACGATGGAGTTGCTCGTCACGGCTCCGGTTTCCACGTGGGCAATGGTGCTTGCGAAATTTCTCGCGACGTTTGTGATCTATGTCCTCATGTGGGCCCCCACCGTGCTCTATCTCCGTATCTTGAAGCGCGCGGGGGCCGAGCTCGACCCGAAAATGCTCGCGGCGTGTTACCTCGGGATTCTCCTCGTTGGCGCGGCGTATCTCGCCATTGGAATTCTTGCGAGCACACTTACGCGAAGTGTCTTCATTGCCCTCGTGCTCACCGCCGTTTTCGTGCTCGCGTTGTTCTTGGCTGGGAGCGTTGAGTTTGTTGCACGCGAAGGCAGTCTCTCGTTCGAAGCTGCCCAGTACGTGTCGGTATGGACTCACATGAATGAGTTCTCTGTTGGTGTGATCGATTCGAGGCGCATCGTCTTTTACGTCACGCTGAGCTCGTTATCGCTCTTCCTATCGACGCGCGTAGTCGATACATGGAGGCGCGGATAATGCGACGAACTCTGTTTCTTCGCATGGTTCCTATGTTCGGCACGATCGGCGCGGCGCTTCTTTCGGTGTCTCTCAACGTGCTGTCGGCTCGCCACTTTCGACGCTGGGATTTTACCAGCGACGCTCGGTTTTCACTGTCTCGGGCATCGGAGGCCACCCTCGAATCATTGCCTGATCACATTCGTATCTGGGTGGTCATTGGCGCGCACGATCCACTAAGGCGTACGCTCGCACCCCTTCTCGCCGCGTATCGCTCGAAGAGCTCGCAGATCGAAATTCGTTACGTCGATCCCGATCAAGACTCACTCGAGCTTCTCGATCTAAAGAAGCGTTTCGACATCGACGTCGTGCCAACTGCCGGCGGAAAACTCGTTGCCGACGCTGTGATGGTGATTGAGCGCGGCTCACGTCGGTGGATCGTCACGGCCGACGATCTTGTCGCCGACGCGGATCGTCCTGCGATCATCCCTCAAGCCGAGCGCGCCATCACGTCGGCGATCCGATCAGTTCTCGGCGGAGAATCGCCCGATGCCTGCTTTTTGCAAGGGCACGGGGAACTTGGAACAGTTCCACGCGCCTCGGGTTGGGTGGGGCAACTCGTCACGTTTCTTCAGAAGGACAACTTCACCGTGCGGGAAGTGGAGCTCACACCACTTTCGCCGGCGGATGTTTTTGCCAAATGTACGGTTGTCATCGGTGCGGGGCCGGCACTGCCGTTTGTAAATTCCGAAGTCGAGCGCCTGCGCGCGTACGCGGGGTCTGGGGGCCATCTCTTTCTCGCGCTTGGGCCAATATTTGCTGAAGGCAACATGCGCCCAACGTCCGCGGGGCTGCAGGACTTGCTCCAGGACTTTGGTGTCGATCCCCTCGAGGCCATCGTCGTTGAGCAAGAACGTGCGCGCGTCATTCCCGAAACACGTCAGCTCGCGTTTGTCGCAAAACCGGTAGCACACCCCATCTTGCGTGGGCTTACCGAAGATGGATCTCCAAAAATTGTGTTGATCAACGCGCGCCCGTTTCGTCAGCATGTCGTGGGCACCGGTGTGATTGCAGCACCGCTTTTAACATCAAGCGAAACCGCGATCTTGTTGCACGATGCGGGGCGTACGCTTCACGGGGATGCGATCGTGCCTTTGAAGTCCGACGAACGCGGGCCTGCTATTTTGGCTATGGCAAGCGAACGTCCGAAAGTTAATGCAACAGATGCACATGGGCCACGGCTTGTTGTGATGGGAAGTCGCCTTGCGCTCTCGCATGAGAATTTCGATCAACCGATGACTATGCGCGGAACGGCGTTTCTGGTCGAGGCGTCGATCGGTTGGCTTGCGGCACGTCCTCCCGTGGTCGACATCCCCGAGAAGAAACCCATGAGTGTCAGACTTTTGCTCTCTGAGGCTTCGAGGAAATCGATTCGCTATTACGTTCTTTTATGGATGCCGCTTGCCAGTGCGCTTCTCGGAGTCTTCGTGTGGTTGCGTCGGCGCAGTTGAAGGAACCCATGCGAACGTCTCGCGTCGTCGGGCCTTTGGTTCTTTTTGCGATGGGCGTTCTGCTCACTGCGTACGTGGCATGGCTTGAGCCGCGGAATTCCAGCGATGCGGTTGCTCTGGCACGAAAAGGATATTTGCTTGGTGACTTCTCGCGCATTGCGGTTACCGAGGTACAGATTTCAGGTAGCGAAAGCGGGGACGCGCTGTGGGTACGCGACGTCGATGCAGGCGGATGGCGAAGTTCGCGCAACGAGGCGCTCGATGCCTATCGCGTCGATTCGCTCCTCTCGGACATCGAGCGCGCACACGCCATTCGACCCACGGACGCTGCCCAACTTGGCGCCATTAGGGCGAGTTACGTGTTCCGCATCGGGCATCGAGAAATTAAACTCCGCATAGGTCAGCCTGCGACTCATCCACAAGGTGCCGTGTATGTCGAAACGGACGGACACACCTACGTGGCAGAAGGGTCGCTTGCGCGGACGCTGTTGCAACCGCTCGCCGAGGTTCGCGATCGTAGGGTCGTTCCCATACGGAGCGACGAGCTGGTGGAACTTTCGTGGAGCGGTGGTGAGAAGACAACGCTTCGCCGTCGAGATTCACTTACTTGGACGCGCGATGACCACATGCGCGTCTCACGCCCAGCGGTCGAAGCGACGCTTCGCACTCTCGATGAACTTCGAATCGAAGCATGGCTCTCGAAGACCGAGGAGGCAGACGCGCGTGCGCGCTCATCTTCACGAACATTGACGATGCGTTCTGCAACGGGATCTTTCGTGCTTCACTTCGGTGAAGTGTGCGCGGAAGCGACCGATCGCGTGCTCATCGTTACAGACACCGTAGTTGGTTGTATTGCGAAGGAAATTGCCGATGAACTCTCGTCTGCCCGAATAACGAAGGAAGACCCGCGCGTTTTTCTCGAGCAGAGCTCAGACGTTGCTGAAGTGCGTATCGAGCAATCACAGGTTACGTTTTTCGATGTGGCTCGCGAGGGCGCGGGCTGGCGTGTTCGAACGAATGTGCCTCACGCGGCGTCTACGGAAGAAGTGTTCGCCATTGATCAGTGGCTTACGGATCTGCTGCAAATCGAGGGCGTCCCATGCCCGCTCCCCACAACGAATCCAACTCACCGCATCACCTGGGTTCGTGGGGGAGAGAATTTTTCACGATCCTTGAACATGTGGCTCAGGCCCGGCGGCGAGGCGGTCGTTTCGCGCGACATCGACGCGGTATCGCTTTGCCTTCCAAAGTTTCCAACGTCCATGATTTCACGTGCAGCGACGTACACACGCTCGCTGACAGCGCTCACGCTCGACGAGTCGGGACAGATTCGGTTGATGAAGAGTAACTGTAGTCCTGTGGAAGAAGTGGTTGAGCTTTCGGGAGGTATGCATCTGGTGTCACCAAAAGGATGGGTTCTGTCGCAGGCGCGTTGGCTCGATTGGCTCGCTCTTCTTTCGGAAACAAGAGCAGATCGAATTCGTGATGCGTCGATGCCCCCCTCTCCAAGAAAAGCGCGATGTCAGATGACGCTCGTTGGGAGCGGAGGAGAAAACGAGTGGACGAAGTACTTCGAATGGCAATTGGGGGGTGATGTCGCTCGGATGACCATTGACGACATTGCGTACGAATACCCAAGCTATGTGAAGGAACGTGTACGGCGATCGCTGGCAGACCCTTCGTGCCTATTGAGTCGCGAAGGCGATGCGATACGGGTTCGCCAAGGTTCCGTGTCGCGCGAGGTCCCGCGTTCCTTGCTGCTCCCTCTTGTTTCGCATGCAGATGCGGTGGCGCCACATCATGGCCCCGCAACACGCGCTGATATCATTTGGTCGACGGTGGTCGACGGTGGTAGCGCCGAGGAGGTACGCGCAACGCCCATGCAAGCCAGTGACAGACACGATTGGTATGCAACCTGCGGAGCGCACAATCGTACGTTTGTGGTAGACGATAGCGATCTGAGGCAACTTCTTGATGATGCAGCTCACTGACGCGCCAAGACCGCTGCTCAAGTGGGTTGGTGGTAAGCGCCAGCTTCTTGCACATCTAATCCCGCAAGTTCCAAAGAACCTTGCCGTGTATGCGGAGCCCTTCGCGGGAGGCGCTGCCCTGTTTTTCGCGCTGATGTCGGAAACGGAGCAAGGCGTACGGCGCATCCGGCGCACGGTGCTCTGCGATCAGAACGCGGATCTCATTGCATGCTACCGGGCCGTTCGAAGTGAGGTTGATGCCGTCATCGAAGCGCTAACGCAATTTCGATACGACAAAGATCTATTTTACGAAGTGCGTGCGCAGAAGACCGATGGGATGTCAGACGTCGAGCGCGCGGCGCGTCTTATATTTCTCAACCGAACGTGTTTCAACGGTCTGTTTCGGGTGAACAGTAAGGGCGAATTTAATGTGCCTTTCGGTCGCTACGTCAATCCGAAGATTGTCGACGTTCCGCGCCTGCGGAGGGTGTCGCGCGCACTTGCCGATGCTGAGATTCAATGCGGGGACTACGAAGGCGTTGTTCGCAAATTACACAAGAACAGTTTCGTTTACTTCGATCCTCCCTACGCACCGGTCTCTCGTACCGCAAATTTCACAGCCTACGCGAAGGCTGGCTTTTCATTTGAGGAGCAAGAGCGCCTTGCACAAAACGTTCATCGCCTGTCCAAATTAGGCGTCCACTGCATGGTGTCGAATGCAGATACTCCCGAGATGCGAGCGCTCTATCGACCGTATGCGCTCTACATTCTTCGGGCGCGTCGCTCGGTCAATTCGAATAGCAAGAGGCGTGGTGCTGTGAATGAACTGCTTGTATTGACGCACGCGACGCCGGGAACGCATGTGGTGCGCGCATGAAGTCACGTCTTCCGAGCGATGAATTTCTCGCGTGCCAAGTGAAGGCCGAACTTCGAAAGCGCATGCGAGCGCTCCGGAACACGATGCCAGAGGCATCGCGCGCGGCTCGGTCCGAATCCATTTGTAAACGCGTTTGCGATCTCGTTTGCACACTCGCTCATGCGCAGACAATCGCGCTCTTTTGGCCCATCGACGAGCGCAAGGAAGTCGACGTTCGTGCGATCGACAAGTGGCTTCGTGAGCAGCGAAAAACGGTTTGCTATACAAGCATTGCAGAGGGTGAGCTCGTATTTCATCCAGTTGACGACTTGACCCTGCTGCAAGAGCGCGGTTTTGGATTTGCCGAACCGCCGAGGGATTGCCCTTTCGTTCCTATCGCCGAGCTCGATGTCGTTGTGGCGCCCGCACTCGCGGTTGACGATACCGGATACCGACTTGGATACGGCGCGGGTTACTATGATCGTGCGCTCGCAAAGGTTTCGCTCAACGCAGCGAGCATTGCAGTCGCGTACGATTTCCAACGCGTCATCGAACTTCCCAGGACCGATCGCGACATGCCCGTACACTGGGTGGTCACCGATGCGCGGGTTGTTCGGGTCTCGAACTAAGCCCTAAACCTTAGCGTGGCACTTCGGGCACACGCCGTAGAGCTCGTGTCGGTGGGATTTGAGCAAGAAACCGTGCGCAGCGGCTACTTGTTCTTGAATGGCTTCGATTCGCGCTTCCTCGAATTCGATAATGTCACCGCATTCCACGCAAATCAGGTGATCGTGGTGGGCGGCGTCGTCGGCGAGCTCATAGCGAGCAAGACCATCGCCGAAGTGTCGCTCGTTGGCCACGCCACACTCGGCGAGCAATTTGAGCGTTCGGTACACTGTTGCATAGCCGACCCTCGGATCTTGCACGCGTACCTGAGCGAGCAGTTCCTCAATGCTGATGTGATTTT
>JAHFDX010000765.1 GCA_023248785.1 Myxococcales bacterium | reverse complement strand
CCTGGTGCGGCAAAGCAACCGAACCGGCTTCGATGGTGGGAAACGGATGGGAGCCTGGCTCGGCACCCTTCGATGCCGCGGTACCAATCGGTGGTGTGAACAGTCTCGACACCGGGGACGCAGCGGCAGCGAAGGATGCCAAAGACGTACATGCGGACTCGAGCCCGACGTGTGCGGCTCTTTCGGGCGAGTCGTTTAGCTCCACAGAGTGCAAGCAGTGTGCGAGCGCATCGTGCTGCAGCGAGGTGACGGCGTGCTACCAAGAATCCACGGGACAGTGTTACAGCGCAACAGCGTGCGGGCTTCGATGCACCCCAAGCGACGAAACGAACTGCTTGATCGCGTGTCTACAAGGGATGACCGATCAAAATGCGAGGAACATGGCCATCACCCTTTCGTCATGCGTAACCGGAAAGTGCAAGACACCGTGCGGGAAATAGCCATGATGCATGTCCCCATGCCTCGAATGTTTGGTTGTCACAACCAAACTCACCTTCGGGGTCGCCTTACTTACGCTCGCTACCGCATCGGCATGTTCCAGCAAGAACACCGACTGCCAGGCCGCTTGGTGTGGCAATCCGACGCCGCAGGCGACGAACGAAACGACGGAGCCAACCACGGGTACGCCAGCCGCTGGGGCGACCACAAAAACACCGTGGAAGACATGCCCGACAGACTCTGGGACGACGACGGCCAAGTGCTCCAACGACGAAATCGCCACCTATCAAAGTTGTCTCCTGACGAAGTGCGACGCGGAGTATGTCGTCGCTCTCGGTCAGGGATACAAGAGTGGGAACTTCCAAGGCGTTTGCGGCGATTACTACAACTGCGCTGAGAGATGCCAATGCGGCGATAGCGTTTGTACGAACGGCTGTGTGAAAACATATTTGTCGAGCAGCAAAAATGCTTGCATGACTGCGCTTGCACAAATCGGTGCGTGCACTCAAGAAAATTGCCCGACGCCCACATGCGCGAAGGTGCCCTGACGCGAGCGCAGGGAAACCTACCTGCTCCCTTTCGGGGCCACCTCGATCGTGCCCTTCACCGGATTGCTCCAATACACGCAGTGATCATCGATCTGCAACTGCGAAGGCCACACTTCGTCGGATGCGACGATCGTGTCGGCGTAGCCCGCCAACGGCATTTTGTGAATGCCGATTTCTGGGCCTCCTGCATAGCCGTCTACCCAGAACAGCGAGGTTGCGTCGACCGTTTGAAGCGATAGCCTACGGCGCACACGCACACCGCAAGACGACGTAACCACTTGATCCACGGAGAGGTAACCATGCACTTGGACACCACTTCGCGCTTGCGTCCGAACCCACAATTCGCTTTTCGGCAATGCGCGGATAGGTCCATTCACGAAAGCGCAAAAGATCGGGCGAGCCACTCGTTGTGTAGAGCAACACAACGTCGGCATCGTGTGACACGAGCTCCACGTCGAACCGCTTGGAGGTGTGACTGCCACGCAAGTACGCGATTTCTGGATTGGTCACGCCTGCGAGATCGACGACGTACTTCGCACCCACTGCACTCGCCCACCCCGCATCGACCGTGACGACACGTTTGCCCTCAAGCCACGGCCTTGCGTGCTGCACAAGAGCACCGCGATCGCGCATGACACGCCTCGACTCGTCCATCGATGTCCACGCCACCACAAGCTCTACGCAAAGAGCGAGAATACCCCGCAAAACGGAAGCCCAAACTCGCGCAACATCGGCAAGCATGCCCGCGCAAAGCACCACGACAGGGACCACTGGAGCGAACAAGCGCGACAGTGGCATCCAATCGCCCCCCGCAATCCCCACCGCGAACACATGCGCGACAGTGGACATGCCCAGCACACGCGCGTCTCTTTCGGCGCGCCAAAAAGCGAAGGGCGCGAGCAGCGCGAACGGGACGCCAAGCACAAGTGCGTTCACGATCGCGTAGCGAAATCCAAGCTCAAGATCGGCAGGCTTCGCCACAACAGACAGCGGCACAAAAGAGCCCCACACAATCAGTCGAATGAACGCGCACATAGTAAACGGCGCTGCCGCGACTAGGAGACCTTGCACCACGCCCCAGGGCGACCGTTCACGCGCCCACGTAGAGAGTCCTGTGTAGACAACGGCCCAAGGCAAGAGTTCAGGACGAACGGTTGCTGCGAGTCCCGCCACAAGCGCGGACACGAGAGTGCGGTCGTGCATACGAAGTGCGAGGACGACGAGAAGGGTCGCGAGCGGGGTCTCCATTCCAGACGCTGCATAGGCCGCCATCACAGGCGA
>JAHFDX010000001.1:17824-35231 GCA_023248785.1 Myxococcales bacterium | reverse complement strand
AAGCGCGTCTTGAGGCCGCCGATTTCACCGAACGACAACGGCGCAAAGTCGAAGAACAGTGTGCGCTCAGTTTCGGTGGGGAGCTCAATCATCTTCCCCTTGTGCTCGGCGTTCCAATGCTCGTGGATGTAGCGCAAGTTCGTCGTCTTGCCGCAGAGCCCCGGCCCGCAGTAGACGATTTTGAAGCTAATTTCGCGCGTCATTACATTGATGTGCGGCATGGTCGCGCGGGTTCCTCACTCATTGAAAAGGTTGTCGATATCGGCATCGGTGATATCCGCAAAGTGCAAGTCAAACGATGGCTTATGCTGCCTCTTGGAGAGCGCATCAAAAATCTGTGCGAGCGTTTCACACGCTTTCTTCACGCGCAGTTGCACAAGACCGAGCGATGAGCGCGTATCAAACACAACAACGAGAATGTGCCTTGCCACAACGCGCGCGAGAACTTTTGCGTTTTCGCCCTCGTGGTACTGCGTAGCAAATTCATCTTCCTTAAGAATGCGTGCAATGCCACCCATCGCGGCAATGTTGCCTGCTGTAAGAACCGAGAGCCCGACGGTGTCGAGATTTTCAGTGTCGCCACTGGCGGCGATCAGCTGCCCGTTCTTGTCGACGATGAACACAACGCGCGCGTTCGCATCGCGAAGAAGACGATCGACGACGCCCTGAATTTGGACGAATTCTTCTTCGTACATCACGAGCTGAGGCTCGGCCATCCTATCGCTCCGCAAACGGGCCAACTTTTGTTAACAAATAAACCTAACCATTAAGAACTATCGAAAAAAGCACAACATCACGGCGCGACAATGGATGCGCCAAGTCCAAACCCCGCAGCACGCGACCAATCCGAGTCATTAATTCGCTGCGTGAGCAGCTGGGCCTTGACGTCGAACATACCCGCAAACGTGTATCCCGCACCGACTCCGGCAATGACGTCCGTGCGCTCTAATGGATATCGATACGCGCGAAAGCCAGACAAGCCGCCCACATAGAAATCGCCGATCTGAAACCACACCGATACCGGCATGGCGATGGCCCACTCCGTTCCGCCGCTCGCAAAGATCGTTGGAAACAGAATGGCTGTTTCCGCTCGGAGCAACGTGGGTGCGTGCACGCGCAGATGCAAACCGCTCACTTGTCCGAAGCTGGTTCCTGTCGCGGCTGGAATGATGAACCGTCCCTCCGCACCGAGCTCCACAATCTTGTTTCCAAATAAGCTCGACCGAAGATTGATCTCGGGATTGGCAGCGGCATCCGCTCCGGTGCCAAACGTCGTGATATCGTACATCCGTCCGAACTCGTCCGCGCGCGTGCTCTTTCCAGCATCGCCGAGACGAAACCCGGTGCGCACTCCAACTTCAAGTCCGATGGGAAGCGAGAGCGCTGCGCCAACATAGAAGGCGCCGCCGGTATCCACAGACTTCGTGGTGTCAGGAATGCCGAGATTTGCAAGGCGGTTGCCGAACGCAACGCCATAGCCCGCCTCGCCTGTGAAGCGGAACAAGCTCGCGACATACGGCCTGTCCACCCACTTGGATTCCGCGCGTGCCGATCGGGCGGGAAGCACGCATGCGAGCGCAATCACCCCCACGAACGCAATCGCGTTGCTGCGCGCGCAACTCAGCCTTGTCATGATCCCACTCTTGTCATGATGCTTGTCATGATGCTCACGGTGCTTCCGTCCTAGGGATCGTACGGCCAAATCGTCGCGACAATTCACGTGTTTGTTCACGCGTTTGTTTGCAAAGGCACGTAGCTTGCTTATTGAAGAGCGTGTTGGATCGTTGAAATGACTACAATTTGCACGGTCTTGGCGGGCGAGCGTCCCTTTCACGAGTTGCTCGGTTGGGGACACGAGGCGCTCGTTCGGCCGCTTGCGTCGGACGTCGAGATCGTCGTCGGATGGAGCACTACGCGCCTCCACGTCGCCGGCGCTTTCACGCGCACAAAGGCCGATCTCGTGCGCGCATCCGGAGGCGCCGACTTCGCGGTGGATGGAACGGTCCTCTATGCCGCGCTTGCCCTTTCAGCACCGAATGCTCTCGTACCCGATGCGCACGTTGGCAACCTCCTGAACCGTTACGTGAGACCACTTTTGCGGGCGCTGAAGCATGTTGGGGTCAATGCGCGCTACTCGGATCGCGATTGGATCGGTACGCCCAATGGGCCCATCGCATCACTCGGATTCGCGCGTCTTGAAAGGACAGAGCGAACGCTGATTGAAACATGCATCGCTGTGAGTGGAGGGCTGTGGTTAGAGCCGACGCGCGCATCCTTTCTTGGGAAGCTGCCAACACACCTGCATGCGCTCAACGTGCAGCAAGGACCTAAGGGCATCGCAAAATTAATCGTCGACAGTTACATATCTACTTCAAACGTCGAGCCCCTCGAAACTACCTTCTCGTGCGCCCCATGCAAGGCCGCCGAGGCCGAGAACTTCGCCTTCACTCATGTCGCTCCCATTCCAATCGGGTGGGTTGGTGCGACCCAAACAGACGACGGGCTACTGCACGTGGGTGGCGAGTGGATGGCCGCAAGCGACGTTGTAACGGAGCTCGAACGGGTCGTTTCCACATGCGCTGTTGAAGAAATTCCCCACGCCGTGCAAGCCACGTTGGGACGAAAAAGCGCGGGGACATTTGGCATTCAAACCCTCACGCCGTTTGTGAACGTCATCCGGTTGGCACGCGAAGGCCACAATGCCTCGCCTAATTCGTAACCTCGAAGTGGGTGGCACAAAAAGCACCGGCCGAGTGAGGCGCTGGGAGGATACGATTGATCCATGGGCAATGCGCCTCTCGAACTTCTCGTCCCCATCTCTGCGGGTGAGCTTCTCGACAAGATTACAATTCTTCGAATTAAAGAGGATCGCCTTCGCTCCGAGGAAAAGCGCGCGAACGTAAGGCGGGAACTTTCGCTGCTTGAACAAATCGCCAACGTGCATCTTTCACGCGCAACGCTTGCCAATCACGAGGCGGACTTGCTCCGGGTGAACGAAACCCTTTGGACGATTGAAGAAGAGCTCCGTGCACACGAAGCGCAGGGGACCTTCGATACCGAGTTCATTCGACTCGCCCGCAGTGTGTACGTCACCAACGACGAACGCGCTCGAATCAAACGCGCCATTAACGAGGTCGTTGGCTCGGCACTCGTGGAAGAGAAAAGCTACGGCGAAGACTCCCGTTGACCGATCCAAAGGGCAAGCGCATTCGCAAACGCGTGCGCGTCCTCTGCCACCTCGCCCAAAATTCGCCTTCGATCGGCAGCCATGGATGGCAGGTCGGTGAACGGTATCATCTTGAGCAGCCACGAGGCACGGCGTGGGAGGATCTGCGTTCCCGTCCCTACGGCAGACGCAATGGTTTGCTCTTCGACCGCGTTGGCAGCCTGAAGGGTTGCGTCGTCGACGCTCGGAAGGGCTGCAAGCGTGTCCCAGATGTACCCCAACCGCGAAAGTGAATTTGCAAAATTGGTACAGCCGGCGGCGAGCTCGGTCGCAAGCGCGCTTGTCTTGGCGGTTGGGGCGCCTAATTGATCTTGAAGCGTTTTCGCCAGTGTCTCGGGTGTCGAAGCAGCACCTACCCAACGTGCCGCAAACCAAGGCCGCGCCATCGTGCGAATCAATGCAGCCGCATTGGGCTCTTCGCTCGTGAGGCGTTCGTACACGATGCCACCCAGGCCGTGCACCGAGTCCTCCACGATTTTTGTGCGCGCCACAATGACGTCTGCCGCATGCCAATGCGTGGTGGCCTCGTCCACGCGCACTCGGCCAAGTTGATGCAAGATTGCGAGCCGCACGGACGCCGGATCGACGTTCGCAAGCGGCCGCGCACCGTCGTTCATTGGCTTTGGCTCAATGAGTAGGTGTCCGGACGCGAAGGGAGCCGTCTCCACGAAGCGACTCTGCGAACCATAGATCCCAACGGTTTTCGAACCCGCCGCCGCCGCCACATGAAGCGCCCCCGTATCGTTTGCCACAACGCACGCGACCGTGCGAAACCACCCCGCCATTTGGGAAATGCTCAGCGTACCGACCGCAAATTCTGGGCGCTCCTTGCATGCCTCTGCAACCGCTTCACAAATAGGAAGATCCACGGCACTCCCCACAAGAACTACGCGCAAGCCATCCTGATGGAGAGTGTCGATGAGGGTCGAAAACGAAGATAGCGGCCACCTTCGTTCTGCGCGGCTCGATCCCGGGTTGATGGCGATGATGGGGCGCCCGTCTGACGCCGGGCCATAGCCCTCGAGCACGTTGACATAAAGCGTTGGCATCCCCTGTTCTGCAAGGACATTGACTCGATAGAGATCGACAAAGTTGAAAGGATTTTCATCTCGAAAGTCGAGAAGGGACAGTTGGTAGACGAAGCCTTGGCCCTCGAAGAGCCACCTGCCATCCGCCAGGACGTAGTTGCCTACAAGGAATCGGGCGCCACTCGCGCCAGCGAGCCACGCCGCAAACCCAGACGCAACGAGGTTCACGACGAGGTCGTAGCGTTCGCCTCGAAGAGTCTCAACAAGCTGACTCACCTCGGTCGAGGGGGTTGCACCCGTCACAAGGCGATCCGCTTCTGTTTGGTACCTCACGAGATGAGGCGGTGAAATTGGAACAAATCGAGTTACATAAGGACAGCCGTCAAAGGCTTCCTTGTACGGCTGCAGCGCATAAAGATCGATCGATGCGTCCCGAAAGCGGGCCCTCAAGGCTTGAAGGGTCGGCGTGGCTTGGAGGGTGTCGCCCAGGCGATCGAGCGCGAGGACCAGGATGTGGTCGACCGCCTCAGGCTGTTCGTCAGGCACGCGTGTCTCTTACTCGTCGGCTGGATTCGCGAGCTTGCGCGACCAGGCATACGAGTCTTTGCGTTCCCCCCCAACAAGCATGTGATCGCGAAGGACTCCCGTGCGCCGAAAACCGGCGTACACATACGCAGATGCGAGCCACGGATCATCCGTTGGTGACATGGCAAACGCGGCAACGTAGCCCCTTTCGGTAAGCCGATCGCAAACAGTCGATGTGGTCGCGGCGGTCGCCATCCACTCCTGTTCGTTCTTCGGCGAGATCAGTAGCTCGAAAAGAACGCACTGGAAGCAAGGTTGCTCTTCGAGTGAAAGGCCAATGTCGCCCACGCCCTTCGTGGACGAGACGAAGTATTGACGGATGGCGTCGCGACCAAATGGTTCGAATCCGGAAAGCGCACGACCCGATCTTGTCGCGTTCGCAATGAGCTTCTTCATGGCTGTTGCGTCCAGCGAACTTATTTTCATCGCGGGAAGCGATCGGCTGCCAAGTTGCTTCGAGTATTTCTTCGCCGTGACGAGCGTTTTTTCCGCACGAACGATCACGGGATCTTCTTCGACGATCACCTCTTCGTCACCGATATCGCCGCTCGCTTCGAGCGCTTGCTGGGCCCGTCGGGCAGCAAGCCGAACCTGCGAGTGACGCGGATCAAGCGTCCGCATCGAGAACCCAAGAAGGAATGCGTCGGTTCGCTTATAGAAACCTGGGACGCTCGCTTCGCGTAAGAAGCCCATCTTGACCCAGGTGGCGATCTCGTCGCGTTCGACCAACGTGTAGATCTTATCGATCCCTTCTTGTTCGGCGAGCTTGAGGACCGCATCGCGCTTCGCACGCGAGGGTCCTGCGCGAAAATCGACCACACGCATCGTGCGTGCGCGCCGATTCAAAAGCATCCGAAGGGAAACTGCGTCATTGCGAAGAACGATTTCGTCCTGCTGCTGCGGTGCCCACGCTTTCGCTGCCATCGGTCTCCTGGCCCCCTGCTTTTGCTGCGGCGTTGACGATAAGGGCGGCTCCGTAGACAACAGCGCCGCGTCTGCTCGTGCGCAAAAACTAAGCTCCAACCGCCTGCTCGCTCTTCGCGCGGGAGGATGAATTACTACGCTAAAATTCGCGCGGTCAATGTTTTGTTGTGACAAATCAGCGACTTACATGAGCCACTTCACGTGCACATGAACAAGTGATTCACCGCGGTGGCCCGCGATCACGAAGGGGCCTCTCGCAGTTTGCTAGCCGATTTCCGCGGAATCGATGCCCAAACGGCCGAGCACCTCCGAACGACGCTGCGAGTGTACTGAAACCAACGTCGGCATACCACCCGATAATTCGAGCAGTTCGAGGAAGTTGATCCCACTGTCGTATCGCGCGGCAAGCGTTAGCGTTTCATGATCGACAACCACCGCCACATGGGCCCGTTCCTGCCCGAGCAACAGGAGCAAGGTGCGATCGTAGGCTTCCGAGCGCTCCGTCACGTCGACGAACGCGACCGATTTCCAGGGTTTCCCGATGGTTTGGAGCACCCGGTAGCGGGCGGCCAGCATGCGCGCGGCCTGCTCGAGCGGCACGAACGCACTGCCCGCTTGATCGATGGGTTGCCACAACGTCACGTCCGAAAGGCCCGTCGCCAGATGCCGAACAATAAGGCCTAGAAGCGCAAGATCGCGGGACCTGCCCCGTATGGCGCGATCGAAGCGCTGACCGATGGAGGTGGGGGTACCGGTTCGCGTATCAATGGCGCGCGCGTCGTCGTCGGCTTCGGGATAGGGGAGATCGCCGCCCCGAATCCACTTTGCGGCACTGCACAGGCCGTCAAAATCAGTGTGGCAGACAATCGTGTCGCACGGCCCAATGCGGTGAACCAGGTCCTTCGTCACCATCTCGGGGCATGCGCCATGCTCGGCCTTGGTGGCGAGGACGAAGCGCGGGTCCGCTCGAAATCGACCGTGTTCGGCGTGATCGTGGTGATCAACCCACGCGGCAAGACGTGGGCCGAGCCCATCAATCAGGGGTTTGGTGATTTTTTCAAAGCCACTGCCTGAAGCCTCCGACGCGAATGCCAAATCGAGCACGACGACGCGGCCCCTCAAGTCGCGCGCCCTGGGGAGCTTTCGAGGCGTAGCAAAGACAAGGTCGGGCCAGGCTTCGGGCACGGCTGCCTTCATAGCGCACACGGGCACATAGAGCGATGCGTGTATTTTTCGCACGTTGACCGGGTGTGGTCGAAGCTACGATGGGTCCATGGCGACCAACGTGCTCGTGTTCGAGAACGATCCGAGCTTCGCAGCAACCATTCGCGAGGGGCTCATGCGCCTCGGGTGCGATGTTCGTGTGGTGGACGACGGAAACGCCGGCCTTGCCGCAGCGACCAACGAACACCCAGACCTCATCCTCTTGTCTATCGAGTTACCGCGCATGAACGGATTCTCGGTGTGCAACAAGCTCAAGAAGGATGCAGGGCTCAAGGACGTGCCGCTCGTTATCTTGTCGAGTGACTCGAGCGAGGAAACCTTTGAGCAACATCGCAGGCTGCGCACGCGCGCCCAAGATTACATTCACAAGCCGGTAAGCTTCGACGAGCTCAAGTCACGTATCGAACAGTACGTGCGACTTAGCGGCTCAAGCGAGGTTTCGAATGCCGAGGAGTTCATCGTGGTCGACGAGCTCGTTGTTTCGGCCGACGACGAAGACACGGCGATGACGCAAATTGGTGATCGCACAGAGCTGTTCAATCGCAGTTCAAATGGACCCGCGTCGGTATCACACGAAGACGATTTTGATGCCGCATTTCAGCGCTTCACGGGTAAGTCGTCGGCGCCACCCCCAGCCAAAAAACCGGCCGAACCCAAGGTCGAGGCAAAGGCGACGACTTCAACAATTCCTCCGAAATCAGCAGGCGACGCCGAACGGGAGCGCCTCTTTGCGGAGGTGCAGCGCCTTTCACGCGAAGTGGATGATCTTCGAACGAAGCTCGCCTCAGGCGGTGCTTCAGGCGGTGCTTCAGGCGGTGCTTCAGGCGGTAAGAGTGGCGTATCGAGTCGCGAGTTTCTCGACCTTAGAGAAGCGCTGAACAAGAAGGACAAAGAGATCCTGAGTCTTCGCGAAGCCTTCGCGAAGAAGGACAAGGAGATCATCGACGCGCAGGATCGCGGGCTGGTTCTTGAACGTGCCAAAGCAGATCTTGAAGATCGCGTCATCCAGCTTGAGCGCGAGACGAATGACGCACGGGAGCGCATCGAGGCCCTCGCCGCCGACAAGGATCTCGCGAAGAAAGTTGGTGAAGACTACAAGCATCGCCACGAGCGAACGAAGCAAGAGCTCGACACAAAAACGCGCGAACTGGGCGATCATAAATCGAAGCACGCTGAAGAACTCGCAGCCGCCGAGGCTTCACGTGCGGCCCTGCGAAGCGAATACGAAGAGCAGGCGCGTTCCATCCGAGACGCACAAGCCAAGGCGAACGAAGATGCCGAAACGGCGCATGCAACCGAAGTAGCTTCGCTCCGAGAGGAGCATGCGGCAGCACTCACATCGTTGAGCACCCGCCATCAATCCGAGCTTGAGAAGATCAAGGAGCATGCCGAGCGCAACAAAATATCCGCGATCGCCGCGCGCGAAGCCGAGCTGAAAGTAGATCACGAAGCAACCCTCGCAGCGCTTCACCGCTCACACGAAGAAACGGTTCGGCGAAAACAACAAACGCTTGAAGAGGCCCTCGCCGAAGACAGAGCAAGGCACGCCACTGCGTTGGAAGAGCTGCAAGCCGCTTTCGAGCGGCAAACAGACCACGAACATGCGACGCATGAGCGCGAACTCGAAAATGAGCGAGCAACGCATGCGGCAGCCGTAGAGAACATGCGTGATCATTACGAGGCTGCACTCGCAGAGGAAAAATCACGCAACGCGCGCACGTTGCACGAAGTCGAAGAGCGGCAACAAGAGGAGTTGCAACAAGTTCACGAAGCAGCCGCGCTCAAGCAAAAAGAGCGCGAAAAAGAGCTCATCGCCAAGTACGAGAGCGATGCGGCCACACTGAGGGCAAGTCACGAGTCCCAATTTGCCGCGATCGAGAGGGAACAGGCTGACCTTCTTGCGGACCTGCAGACACAACACGCAAACGCGCTCGCTGCACAAGCCGCGGCGCATGAATCGGCGCTTAACACCGTGCGCGGAGAGTTTGACAGAGCACGCGCCGAGCTCGAGCTCGACAGAGACGATCGCATTGCAACACTCGAAAACGATCGCGACTCGAAGGTGGCTGCGGTCGAAGCGCGTGCGGCACGCGAAGTCACCGATATGAAGGCACGTGCCGAAAGTGAGCGACGAGCGTTTGAAGAGCATGTGGCCTCGCTTCAGGCAGACATCCAGCGCGCGCACACGGCGTATGGCGATCTGAAGGAAAGCGCGGCAACCGAGAAGGCAACCGATCGCGCAAAAATAGAGCAACTCGAGTTACATGTAGCGGAGCTCGTCGACCGGCGGGATGTCCTTAGCCGCGAGATTTCCGAAGAGGTGGCAAAGATCGCAGCGCTCAATGCAGATTTGGACGAGCGCGATCGATTGATCGCAAGGGCGCGAACAGAACTTGAACACGCGAACAAAGACGGATCCTCACTTCGGGAGAAGCTCTCGGCCAATCGAACAGCTGTTGAACGCGCGAAAGACGCGCTTGCAGTTGTGGTGGGTCAGCTTGATTCGACTGATCACGCGAGCTGATTATATGACCTGCGCCCGCACAACCAACGCCCTCGCCTGCTCCCGCGCACGCGCCAGCACACCTTCGCGATCCAAACGCTGATGCTCCCCCGCATGAACAACCACTTCGCCGTCGCACAGAACATGGACCACATCGCGCGCTTGGCATCCGTACACGAGCTTCGAAAATACATCGCCACCCGGCTCAACGTGAGGCGTATCGAGTCGTGTGACGACGATGTCGGCACGCTTGCCTACTTCAAGCGAGCCCGTCACCTCGTCGATTCCAAGCGCACGCGCACCATCGATCGTAGCGAGGCGAAACGCCCTCTTTGCCGGCAGGGTGGATACCCCCGTTCGCACCTTCGCGAGAAGCGCCGCATGGCGAAGTTCGACCCATGGGTCCATGTTGTTGTTGCACGGCGCACCGTCGGGACCGAGCGCAAGTTGCACGCCCATGCGATCCAGATCGGCGATGCGCGCGATGCCAGAACCGAGCTTCAGGTTGGCGCTTGGGCAGTGAACGACGCGCGTGCCTTCCTCGGCAAGCTGCGTTGCTTCCTCGTCGGTGAGTTGGACACCGTGCGCGAGAATGGCTCTTGGTCCTGACACGCCCCACTTGCGAAGTACGGCTACATCGTCGTCACCCATTAATGAACGCACGGCTTCGCGCTCCCCTGGGTGTTCCGCGGCGTGCGTGTGTACGAGCAAATCGGCTTGCTTTGCACGCTCACACGCGCCGCGAACAAGTGCCTCGCTGCAGGAGAGAATAAACCTTGGCGCATAGGCGTAACGAAGGCGACCGTTGAACGATCCATGCCACTGCTTCGCCAGCCGCTCGCTCTCCTCGAGGCTTGCTCGCGTCGATTCACGCAGGCCAGCGGGCACCCCGTCTCCGAGGTCCATCATCGCCTTTCCACTCACAGCCCGAATGCCCGCGCGCGCACACGCGTCGAACACGGCGTCGTGCGCTCGTACGGTGCCCATGTCTAAAATTGTCGTCGTGCCCGCAAGCATCATCTCGAGAAGACCAAGCTCTGCGCTGGCTCCGAGCGACGCTTCGTTGTGCGCGGCTTCAAGCGGCCAGATGCGCTGCTTGAGCCAATCGAGGAGCGGCATGTCGTCGGCCATGCCGCGAAAAAGCACCTGGCATAAATGCAGATGCGCCTGCACAAAACCGGGTGTGACCGCGCACCCCGTCGCGTCCAAAACACGTGTGAGCCCTGTTTTTTCGAGTTCGCCCACCGCCGCAATCACGCCGTCGCGAATGAGCACGTCGCACGTAACGACCGAATTGTTCGCGTCGCACGTAACGACAACACCCCCTTTTACGAGCAAGTCCATCCCGTCCACCGTAGCAAATCGAACGCTACTTGACCCTGGCAGACGCGACTGCCAGGCTGGGCGCCACGAGTCGTGGCTAGAGCTCATTTCATAACCACCTCGGTCGCCTTTCGGGTGGAACGACGTCGCCTGCGTCGTTGCGGCTCCTCCGAATACTTCGAGTATGCGTCGTCGCCGCGTCTAGCATTCGACGCCGTTGCGCTCCGAAACGCTCGGTCGGTGGTTATGAAATGAGCTCTAGCCTTATTCTGGTTGTTGATGACAGTCGAACGATACGACGCGTGGTGTCCACCCTCTTGGAACGCCACGGCTACGCAGTGACGACCGCATCCGACGGCGTGGAGGCACTTGCACTACTCGCGCAGCTAGGCACTGAAATCGATCTCATTTTGCTCGATTTCGCCATGCCCCGCATGAACGGGTTTCAATTCTGTCGCGCCCTTCGCGAAAACGATGCCTGGCGAGATCTTGGTGTCGTCTTGATGAGCGCGAAGGGAGATCGCATTCGGGATCAATTTATCGATCAAACGGGCGCCGTCGATGCCATTGCCAAGCCCTTTGATGCGCAAGCGTTGCTGGCCGTGGTTGAGCATGCCCTTCGTCGGTCGGAATCATGGCGCGTGGCCACAGCGGCCGCGATGAGCCCTATCGGTCCGGAGACGTCCGTTGCAATCGATGGGGCTGACGGCGGGCAGCGCACATCCCCAACCGAGCCCAATGCGCTCCCAAGTGCGCTGTCGGGTTCGCTCGACGCGCTTCACATCGGCGCCATCTTGCAATTTCTTCAGATGGAGAATCAAACGGGGCTTGTGCACGTTCGCAAAGAAAAGGCCGAGGTCTCTATATCTCTTCGCGGCGGCCTCATTGATCTCGTTCAATCGCGGAGGACCTCGCGCGAGTTTTATCTTGGTCGCTACTTCGTTGAACTCGGGCTCGTTACACCGGACGACATTGATTTGCTCTTGCGCGTACGCGTTACATCCGCTGAAACCGAATCGGGACCTCCACTATCCACAACGTCAGAACAGCGCACGCTTGGCGCGATGCTTGTGGAATCGGGGCGCGTCACGAAGGACCAACTTCGCGAAGCGCTCGCAAGGCAATCAAGCGAGCTCGTGTACGAGATCATGCGGTGGCGCGAAGGATCGTTCGAGTTTCGAAATGAACCCTTGCCTGCGCTGGCCGACAGCGCGCGGCTCGGCCTTCCGGTCGCTGCCGTCGTGATCGAGGGCCTGCGGCGCGTGGACGAGTGGCACATCGTGGAGCGTGGGCTAGGGAGCTTCGACGCCGTTTTGCAACAGGATGCCGTCGCGATCGAGGCCGCAGAAATTGACCGCTTAGACGCACAAGAGGGCGCACTACTAAACCTAGTCGATGGAACCCGAACCGTGCGCGATCTCATTCGCGATAGTCACCTCTCAAGCTTCAATGCATGCAAAATCCTCTTTCAACTTTTGCAGGCGCGCGTGATAAGGCCGCGCCCACACGGGTAATGCGTTGTGCCCGTGATCTTCCTGCTCGATCGGCTACGCCTTGAGACGCTCACGTTTCCCCCCGATTTACCGAATGCATGCGCTCGTGCATTCGAAGAAGAACTGCAACGACCTTGGTCGCGCATTTGGTGCATTGAAGAAGAAGGTACGCTCGTTGCGTTTCTTTCCGTGTGGTTCGTGGCCGATGAAGTTCACGTGATCGATGTTGCGACGGCCGTATCGCATCGGCGACGGGGACTCGCGCGTGCGCTCCTGTTTGTGATGTTCGACGAGACGAAAAAACAGCACTCGCGGCTCGCTGTGCTCGAAGTGCGGCGGTCGAATGTGTCGGCGATTGCGCTGTACCGCGCGTTTGGGTTTTATGCGGCGCACCTTCGGCCCGCATACTACGCAGACGGCGAGGATGGCGTTGAGATGCATTGCGTGTTTGATGTGGGGTCGGGGGCGGTGGTTGTGCGGGGGGATGAAGTGTAGCCGCGCGTGTCGGCTCGGTCGGCGCATCTAAAGATGGATAGATTTCGATAACGCGCGGTTTCTCGCGTTCCTGGTCGAGGTCGCTTTGTCCGATCGACCGAGACCTCAACCTCGACCAAGACCTCGACGAGCCAATCGAAGGAACCCGATGAGCAAAACCCGAACGCGAGCAGCAAGCTCGGCGATGTGGTGGGCGAGCACGCCTCGACATGGTGTCGGCACTAACAGAAGCGCCTTTCGACGAGACCAAGCGCTGTGCCGTCGCAAGATTTGGCCCCAAATGCCCATGTCTGCAAGACAACTGCGTCGGACGTTTTTTCTCCCTCCCATGAAACACTGAAAAAATAGGGTCCGTTGGCTCGTTCCGGCGCCGGAACGAAGCATTGAGCCCTACAATGATGGGCGATCGTTGGGAGGTTCCCGGCGAAGAAGACCGCATGTGCGTCGCGAAGCTACCGCTGATCAGCGAGTGCCGGAAAAGGGGACGGCCCTCGCCGTAGTGTCGTCCGTGGAAACGCCGAACAAGGTCACGGTATCGAGCTTTGCCCCCCTCACCTTGAGGTGTGGGGTGCAAGCTCACTCCCTCCGCGAAATTACCCCACGTGCTGTCTCTGCAAACACCACATCCAAAAACACGCGCTCGGCTGAACTCAATTGCCAAGCGCCCGCAAAAAGCACGACCGGACGGCCCCTCACGTCCACCGCGGGAATACCCACGCGCTCGCGATCGAACGCACCGAGATCCACTTCGCCACCGTCGCGTTTCGACACCCAACGCGCAAACTCGCACGCCATTGGTTCAAGGCGCAGCGCCACGTCGTATTCGCTCTTCATGCGGTGCGTGACCACCTCGAGCTGCAGCCTTCCCACAGCGCCCAAGATCATGTCGCCCTCACGCCCAACGGGCGGACGATAGAGCTGAATCGTTCCTTCCTGCGCGAGCTGCTCAAGTCCTTTCTTTAGCTGCTTTCGACGCATGGGATCGATCATCACGCACCGAGCAAAGTGCTCCGGCGTGAAGCTCGGGATCGCCTCAAACTCGACCGAGCGTTCGGCCGTCAGCGTGTCGCCAATCTCGAACACGCCCGGATCGTAGATGCCGATCACATCGCCTGCGAATGCCTCGTCGACGATGGTTCGTTCTTGCGCAAGAAACGTGGTCGGGTTCGCAAGACGCACCGGCTTTTCAGTTCGCACATGCTTCACCTTCATGCCGCGCTCGAAGCGTCCCGAACAGATGCGCACAAACGCCACGCGATCGCGATGCGCCTTGTCCATGTTCGCTTGGATTTTGAAGACGAATCCGGAGAACTCCGCGTCAGGTTCAATCAAACCCACGTTGCTCACCCTTGCCGTGGGCGAAGGCATGAGTTCACAGAACGTATCGAGAAAGGGCGCCACGCCGAAGTTGTTCATCGCGCTGCCAAAGAACATCGGAGAAACATCCCCCGCCAAAAATCGCTCCATCGAAAATGCATCCCCGGCAGTTTCGAGAAGTTCGGCCTCCTCTCGCACACGGCGATACCCGTCTTCGTCGATCTCGCTTCGCAGCTTCGGATCGTCAATCCCCGTCACGGTGACACCGACGACTTCCGCTCCGGAGGCTTGGGTCGAGCCACCTTTTTTTCCATCAAACAGAAACACCTCGCGGCGAAGGCGATGGTAGACACCTCGGAATTGCGCGCCGCGGTAGATCGGCCACGTCACTGGGAACACGCCGATCCCAAGCACTGATTCGACTTCACCCACGAGATCGAATGGCTCACGACCCGGACGGTCCATCTTGTTCACGAACGTGAAGATGGGCATCTTGCGCTGCTTGCACACGCGAAAGAGTTTCTTCGTCTGCGCCTCGACGCCCTTCGCGCAATCGAGGAGCATGACTGCGCCATCCGCGGCGTGGAGCGTGCGGTACGTGTCCTCGCTGAAGTCGGCGTGACCGGGTGTGTCGAGCAAGTTCATCGCGAGCCCGTGATACGGAAATTGAAGAACGCTCGAGGTGATCGAGATGCCTCGTTCACGCTCGATATCCATCCAGTCGCTCACCGCGGCAGCGCGACCCCGCTTGGCCTTAACTGCACCGGCAAGCTGAATCGCACCCCCGTAAAGCAGGAGCTTTTCCGTGAGCGTCGTCTTGCCCGCGTCCGGGTGCGAGATGATCGCAAACGTGCGGCGACGTCGAATTTCTTCGAGCGTTCGCAATTTCTTGGGATCGTCCATCGTGAGAACGGCGGGGGTTAGCACAAGTCTGCCGAGGGATCCGCCGCGCGGTGATTAGCCTACACTACCCGGACCATGGAACGCCTCAGGCTCACGGCCTTCGTGCTCTCGACCGGCCTTTTTTCTGCAAGTTCAGTGATGGCCGCTGCGCCAAAGACCGCAAAGGACGCCCTCGAGGCGACCGATTTTGGCGCGCTCGAAACTCTGCTCGCCAAAGAAAAGGACAAGGACGAAGCGAATCTTCTCCGCGGACGCGCGGCTCTTATGCGCGGAAAATTCGATGAAGCTGAAAAGGCCACGACACTCGTAAAGAAGAAGGCCGGCGGAGCATTCCTCCTTGCGCAGGTGAAGTCCGCGCGAGGCGATGTGAAGGGTGCCATCGCACTGCTTGAGCCGATTAAGGAGGACCCAGCGGCGAGGCAAGCACGCCTACTTCTAGGAGAGCTCTTGCTCCAAAGCGGCAAGCGCGCAGACGCCAAACCCCTGCTCCTGAAGTTTGCCGAGGAGTACAGCGACGACACGATCAAGAACACAGATGCCGCCGGATTATCCATGGTTGCGCGCGCGATGCACCTCCTTCACTCCATCAAAGACGCGAACCGCGCCTTCAACGAAAGCGAACGCGCTGAAAAAGGTCGAAACGAAACGCTGCTCTGGCGCGCCGAGCTCTTTCTTGAAAATTACGACACGGGCCATGCCGAGGAGGTTCTTCACGAACTGTTGCAGCATGCGCCTTTTCATGCCGACGGCATCGTCATGCTCGCACGCGTGAAACTCGAGCAAACACTCGACTTTGAGGAAGCACGAAAGCTCGCCAACAAGGCCCTGCTGATCAATCCAAACCACACTGGCGCTCGCGCCATTCTCGCGGGCCTGTCTCTTCGCGACATGAACATGGGTGCCGCAGAAGCCGAACTTGCAAAGGGCTTCCTTGTCAATCCCAACGACTTGGAGTTATGGAGCCTCAAGGCGGCCGTGCGTTTTTTGGCCGATGACAGGACAGGTTACGAAAGCGCAAAGCGCGAAGCCTTATCGCGAAATGGTGAGTATTCCGCATTCTTTCGCATCGTGGGCGAATACGCGGAGTGGGAGCATCGCTACGACGACATCGTCTCCATGATGAAGGAGGCGACCGCAATCGACCCAAACGATGGCAAAGCATGGTCCACCTTGGGTCTCATGCTGATGCGCGGTGGTGATGAAAAGTCGGGCAAAGAGGCGCTCGAAGAGTCATGGAAGCATGACCGTTACAACGTGCGTGCCTTTAACACGCTTGAGCGCCTCTACAAGGATTGGATCCCAACTGGATACGTAGACACCGAGTCGAGCATCTTTCGCATTCGCTACCCAAAGGACAAGAAATCGATCTTTGAACGTTATATTTCACGCTTCGCCGAACGCGCGTGGAGCACCATGAAAGCGCGCTACGGATTTGTTCCTGCAACGCCGGTTCAATTGGAGCTGTATGCCGAGCGACAGCATTTCAGCGTGCGCACGTCGGGCCTTCCAAACATCGGAATTCAAGGCGTGTGCTTTGGCCGCGTGGTTGCGGCGATGAGCCCGGAAAGCGAGCCCTTCAATTGGGGCAACGTCATCTGGCACGAGCTTGGCCATGTGTTTGCGATTCAAATGTCGAAGAACCACGTGCCTAGGTGGTTCACCGAAGGCCTCAGCGAATACGAAACCATCGCGGTGAAACCCGAATGGGGTCGTGAACTCGACCCCGAGCTCTACAGCGCGCTTGTTCGAGATGTGCTTCCCCCCGTGATCGACATGAATCAAGCGTTCACGCACGCATCAAGCGGCCTCGATGTGAGTGTGGCGTACTACGCGGCAAGCCAGATGCTTGTGTTTATTGCTGATCGGTTCGGGATGAAAGCGATTGCAGTGGCGTTGCGTACGTGGGGCGAAGGACTCTCCACTGCACAGGTGATGGAACGTGCGTTTTCAACGAAACCCACTCAGTTCGATTCCGAGTTTCGTACATGGTTGAAATCGCGCCTTTCGCGTTACGAAAAGCAGTACGTTTTTCTTCGCAAGGTGAAAGATCTGGGCGAAGCCTCAAAGACGGCAAGGGCACGACCCAACGATGTTGATGCACTCGTCGATTTCGCTCTTTCGCTGGCATCGAACAAGAAAGCCGAAAAAGCGGCGGAAACCATCGAGCAAGCGCTTCGCCTCAAACCCGACCATCGAGATGCCCACTTCATCGCGTATCGCCTCGCGCGTGCACAACGCGACACGAAGGGGGCAAGGCAGCATCTCGACATTCTGCAAAAAGGGGGCGCTGATGGGTACGATATAGCTCTCGGATACGCGTGGCTCGCATCCGCGGCCAAAAACGACGCGGGGCTCAAGGCCGGGCTTGAGAAGGCGCACGCGTGGG
>JAHFDX010000001.1:14374-17814 GCA_023248785.1 Myxococcales bacterium | reverse complement strand
GCGTGGGATCCGACGCAAGCCGCCCCTCTTCGCGAACTTCTCAATGTGTACGAACGCACGAAGGACGAAACCGCCGTGCTGTCCACACTGCGCAAGCTCGTTCTCCTCGAACAACACGACCTTCGCTTGCACAAGGCATTGCTCGAACGTCTCGTCAAAGCCCAACAATGGGCCGAGGCCACGCGCGTCGCCGAAGCCTCCTTGTACATTTCACTCGACGACCGGGCGCTGCATGAAACCTATGCGACTGCGCTCGAACACATCGGTGACAAGGGACGCGCCAAGTACGAACGGGAGAGTGCAGAGGCGTCGCGCGAACCGCCAAAAACCACGGTGCATCCGGAGGAGTGATTTCTGTGAACGCCCGCCCTTGCGGCCGCAAGCACGTCTGCATATGAGAAGCTTTCATGGCACTGCATCGGAAGGCGATTCTTTGGGCCCTATTTGTAACTGGTTGCGTTAACATTACGCCTGAGATCCGAGCGGCCTTCGAACCCGTCCGCCCAAACGAGCGTTCGAACTTTCATCATGAGCCAGGAGAACCTTCCCGCTCGCCATCGAAGCCTTTCAATGCACCAACCGGGAGTCCCGGTGAGTGCATGAATGCGCCGGGGCATGTTCCGCTTCCTCCAAGCTGCACCAACATTGCCACAACACAGGACGGAGGCGCTCGATGAAGCGCGCGTTCCTTGCCCTGTCGCTCACGCTCTCCCTTGTGTTCATCAGCGGTTGCACGCGTGACAATCTCTTTGCGCGCACGATCGACTCGCCCGCGAGCGTTCCAAAGGAGGTGCCCGTATTTTACGGCCTGCCGCTCAAGTCGGGGCAAATCGTCGTCACCGAATCGCCCGATAACACGAGTTGGATGTTCTTGCTCATCCCCGATAAGTACTACCCGTTTACGCACGGCGGCGTCATCGCCATCGAAGACGGAAAGCCCTACGTTTATGACACGTCCGGAGCGGTGAAGTTTCTCCCCCTCGACTCGCGCGTTCTCGATAATGTCAGCGGCAAGGCGCGCCGAACACCGTTCTACGATTACGTTTCGCCCAATTTGTACGCCGAAGTGTACGATTTACCTGCCGGCGTTGATGCCTCGAAGGTCGTCTCGTTTGTACGAAAACAGTACGAAAATGGA
Source organism: Myxococcales bacterium (assembly GCA_023248785.1). Lineage (GTDB taxonomy): Bacteria > Myxococcota_A > Polyangia > Polyangiales > Polyangiaceae > JAHFDX01. Next base: position 16,676 of record JAHFDX010000001.1, on the reverse strand, counting down.
ACCGAGTTTGACGCATTTTTCAACTTCGACGATCACTCGAAGCTGTTTTGCACAGAGATGATTGAGCTTGCTCTTCGCGCCGGCGGAGACAAGCCTCGCGAGCTGGAACAGTCGAATCCAAATCCATCCATTGTGGAGGGCATGAAATGGCTGGCCGTGAAGCCCGGCGTGGCTGCGCTTCCCGCCGCGCGATTCATCGAGCCGAGTCGCTATGTTGGGGCGATGGGACGCTTCAATAACCGCGCGGCGGCATACGCGTACTTCGAGGCAAAGCGGGAGGTGTTTCGGAGGTTCACGATGAACCAGCGCCTCGGATATCTCTTTTCATTAAACGGAAACGGTACCTTCGAGCTTCGGCCCCACCTCGCGCTCTACGCAGATCGCGCGCTGCACTTATTTGAGAATGATGAAAACCCGCCACCTATCGGCGATCCACGCATCGCACAGGCCGTACGAGAACTCGCCGACGAGATGTTTGGTCCCTTCCTCCCAGAACCCACGAAAGAGTTGCCGGCCGTCGCAAAGCCCACGGCGGCCAAGTAGAAATACCCACGCCCAAATCGCGTGCTAGCGTTAGACATGGCGTCCTATTCAGGCCCTCCGGCCTCTCTCGAGGTCATTGCACGTCTCCCCAAAACGGATTTGCACGTTCACCTCGACGGCTCACTGCGCCTGTCGACGATCCTCGAGCTTGCCGATCAAATGCGCATCGAGCTCCCCGTGCACGACGAGCCGGGTCTGCGCAAGGCCATGCACTTAGGCGAAAATTGCGGTTCGCTCGTCGAGTACTTGAAGGCGTTCGACGTCACCTTGCGTGTCATGCAAACGTCTGAAGCACTCACGCGCATCGCGTACGAGCTCGCGGAAGACTCCGCCAAAGATGGCGTGCGGTACATGGAGGTTCGTTACGCGCCCATGCTCCACACAAGGAGGGGACTCAAAGTCACGAGCGTGGTCGAAGCGGTTCTCGAGGGACTACGGGCTGCGCAAGTGCGTTTCGGGATCGAATCGAATGTTATTATTTGCGGCATCCGTAACGTTTCACCGGAGAGCTCGCTCGAGATGGCCGAGCTTGCTGTCGCGTACAAGGGCCGTGGCGTGGTTGGCTTCGATCTCGCCGGCGCCGAATACGACCATCCTGCCAAGCACCACAAGGCGGCGTTTCAACTGGTGCGTGATAACAACATCAACGTCACCATCCATGCAGGCGAAGCGTACGGTCCTGAGTCGATCGCACAAGCGATCCACGTGTGCGGCGCTCATCGCATTGGTCACGGATGCCGCTTGCGCGAGAGCAGTGGGCTTTTGCACTACGTCAACGATCACCGAATTCCGCTCGAGTGCTGCCCGTCGTCAAACGTGCAAACCGGCGCCATTCGTGATCTTCAAAGCCACCCGATCAAGTTGTATTTGAGTCTTGGGCTGCGCGTAACGGTCAACACGGACAATCGCCTCATTACTGACACGACCGTTTCCAAAGAGCTCTGGCTCTGTCATTCCCAAATGGGATTGAGCTTTCGCGACTTGAAGCAAATGGTTCTGAACGGCTTCAAGAGCGCGTTCCTACCGTTTCACGTCAAGCAGCAATACCTGCGCAAGGTCAGCGAGGAACTCAAAACGTTCCAGCTCGACGAGCCGGCACCCGCCGCGTAAGCGCGCTCATTTCTTGCAAACAAAGAAGCCTTCGAGAACCGTGCTCTCGTTGCACGATGCGTTGTACTGGCATTGCGAACTGAAGCTATTGGGATCGCACATTTCCTGTCCGCCTTGACAATCGGACGCACACGAAGCGCGCGTTGCCTTGAGGCAGCACACCTTGCCGCTTCCGCAATCGGAAGGACTGTCACACTCAAGGACAACCTGGGTGGGCAGAATGCATGCGGCGGAGGTCGAGCATCCGTACGTGTGGCTCACGCCGAGGTACGTTGCGCAGCAAATGTTCGGCGACGAGCAATAGGTGGACTGACCATTGACGGTACCGCACCACACGCGAACGCTCCCTGCGTCCGAGGCATCGCTTTTTGCATCGGCACTTGAGTCCGCGCGCGCGTCTGCAGTGGCATCGCTCGCATCAACCGTAGCGTCGTGGGGGAGACCCGCATCACCCTTGGCGCTGTCGATTTGGTTCGCATCGTGACCGGCCGCGTCAACCTGCGCGTCGACGTTCGATCCATCAAGAACCGTTGCGTCCGACGGCGCCGAATCGGCGTACTGCAAATCAATGTCTCCGCTGTCCACGGTGAGTTCAGGATCAAAAAACAACCCCTCCGCACCCTGGCCACTGCAGGCGACAAGCACGCTC
>JAHFDX010000001.1:0-14364 GCA_023248785.1 Myxococcales bacterium | reverse complement strand
CAGAATCCTAAACCCCGTTTCAACTCTCCATTCACCACGCGAGACGGGTAGCAACGTGCGCGGGCGGTCGCAAGTGTGCGAGCGAGCTATTTGAGTTGGCGGGTCAATTTGGGGGGAGACACAAGAAGTACCCCGGCAGGGTATTCGTGCTCTCGCGGCAAACTTGCCCCTGCTCGCAAACGCTCGTCGCGGCTTTTGGGTCACAAAAACGAGTGCGCCCATAAAATGATGTGCACTCGGTGGCAGATGTGCAGGCCACAGACGAAGCCCGGCCTTGGAAATCGGACGCGTTAACACAGCACGCTTTTCCAGTGAGACCGAGCGACGTGCAATCATCATCAGAGTCGCAAATGATGGCGATTTTACCGGTTCCGCAGCTCCCAAACGTCTTGCATTGCTGCGACTTAAACGATCCATTCGAGTTGCGCTCGCCACAGCATGTTTCACTAGGCGCGTTGCACGAGCTGGTTCCACAGGCGATCTGCGGCGTGGGAGGAGGAGTCACGTCCGGTGGGGGGCTCGCTTCCTTGACAGGTCCGGTATCGGCGTCCTTCGAGGTCGCGTCCGTTGAGCCCGCACCCGTATCGGTTGCGGAGAAGGAAGCGTCAGGCCCTCCGTCGGTTGACGGAAGGGATGTATCACCGTCGGAAAAAAGACCCGCCGACGACAAGGAGCCGCTGCACGCAACGACCCACACACCCATCAGCGCCAGCACCTTACTTCTCACGCAACGCCTCTTTCCAAATCCCGGGCCAAAACCCCCGGGGAAACAGCCCAGACTCGTTTTTGCAGGCTAGCGGGCTAGGTTCTTCGCCTTGCCGCGCTAGAATTAGTCGAGACCAACAGGAGACGACTTTGGAGGCTACGCCATCTCGTGGTATCCACGCCGGCCCTTTCGCCATGAACGATTCGCGCATCACCGACTCCCCTTGCCGCGTCGATCGAGCCGTCGACGCGCTCGAGCAAGCTGCGCTCGTATCGGAGGGCAAGCACGTGGGCGCACTCGTAGCCCTTCCTACGACGGACGATTTTTTGGCCGCGACCCAGCTCGACGTCCTTGCGGTTCGGGGGCGACTCGATCGCATCATGATGGGTGACGACCCCGAAGCAGGGCTCGACCATCTCGCCCTAAGCGGATGCTTGCGCGCCATGATGCCCGAAGTGCAGGCCATGGTTGGATTTGGCGACGGGGAGTGGCGTCACAAGGACGTGTGGAAGCATACGAAACAAGTGGTGTTTCAGGCGGTGCCTCGCCTTGAGGTGCGATGGGCGGCTTTGCTGCATGACATTGGCAAGATCAAAACACGCACGATTTCGCCCGAAGGCAAAGTGCAGTTCTTGGGGCATGCCGAAGTGGGCGCACGCATGTTTGACAAGCTCGAACGACGACTCGCGCTGTTTGCGCCCGAGCCATCGTTGCGCGACACAATCCGGTTTCTCGTGCTGCACCACCTTCGCGCAAACCAATACGACGCAAGCTGGACCGACAGCGCAGTTCGCCGCTTTGCGCGCGAGCTCGGTGAGCACCTCGACGACTTGCTCTGCCTCGCACGCGCCGACATCACCACCAAACGCCCAGAAAAAAAGCGCCGTGGGCTTTCGCAAATCGAGGAGCTTCAAGCACGCATTCAAAAGCTCGCGTTGGAAGATGCGCAGCAGCCACCGCTACCCAGCGGCGTGGGTGGCGAGATTATGCGCGCGTTCGCCCTCAAACCATCGCGCCTGATTGGCGACATCAAGCGCTTGCTCGAGGAATCAATCGCATCGGGCGAGCTCGAGGCGCATCAAGAGTGCGGCGTATACGTCGAATGGGTTCGCGCTCGTCGTGAACGATTCGGGTTTTAGTCCGAGCTCAGAATTCTTTTTGTACCCCTAGCGAGGCCTGAATGCCGATCGCATCGTTTCCTGTTCCACGCGCGTAGAGATCGCCACCAAACGCGAATCCAAAACGCGCGCCCGTTTCCAGGGTGATGTCCCACTTGTTCCAAACGCGGTAACTCGCACCCAAAAGTAGCGGGACCTCGAGGTAGCGCCCCCATGCGGACGGCATCCCGCCGCTGCTCGGCGCGTAGTTGAAGGCGCATCCAAACCCCGTCACCACAGTCATTCGCCACGGCGGCCGCAAAAAGGGCGGCAAGAGTTTCAGCCGCACTCCCCCCGCGTAAAGCCGCCTGGCGCTGTAAGGGGCTTGCGGCGAGAGTTCAGCAAGTGCGTACGCACCAATTCGAATGAGCGGCAGCAGCGCAAGATGACCATGCAATTCGAACGTTGGTCCGAACCCCGCGTTTTCCACACCCGATGGGCGGCTCGATAACACGCGCTTGCTCGCGCCCGCTTCGAAGCCGACGTCGGCATGGAGCTGTGCGTGGCACATGCGGGCGAAAAATACTCCGCCAAGAACCAGGCCTACGCGCCGCGCGATCTGCACGTGTCGATCGTACGCGAGAGAGGGTCAGCTCACGAATGCCATATCGCGTGAAGCATGGGAAGCATGGTAGGTAGCTCGCCCATGCGCCTTGCCCTCCGATCCATCTTTTCCCTCGCATCGCGCGGGAGAAGTAGCCGGGGAACCATCCTTGTGTCGCTGGCCGCGCTCACACTTGCTGGCTGCGCTCCGGGACTAGGGGGCGACGGCGGTGTGTTTGTCCCGCAGCTCGAAACGCCATTTCGTCAGCAGGTTAAGGAAGAAGACCTCGGCGAGAAACACAAGCGCGCGAAACTTGGAAAAAAATCTGTGCGCCTCTTCGACCACGAACGCTCCTCGGTCGCCGGCGAACTCGGGGGCGCCGTCTTCAACTCGCGCCGCACGGGCGATCGCGACGGCAAGACTGGATTCGAACTCCTTCTCGGCACGAGCATCATGACCAAAGAGGGACCCTTCCTCATCGGCGGTGTCAGCGAACAGTTTGTCTTTCATGCGTTTGACAGCAAAAGCTACGCGTTGGGTCTGATGCGCCACAGCATCGCGTCAAGCGTGCGCCTAGGGCCCCTCGAACCTGAAGTTCGGTTCGGCGCGACGCTTCTTAACTTTGATGTCTTCCATGGCCACTACAACTTCAGTATGTTCTCCCCGCGAGCATCGACGGGTTTAGCGATTCAGATTGGCGCGGCGCGCTTGCACGCAAACATTTACACCGAGTATTTGTGGCGTTGGTTCGGAGATAGCTATTATGTCCACGGGATCTCCTTCGGCCTTCGATTGGGTGTCAAACAAAAGAGTCCTCTCGACGAACCGAAGAAGCCCACGGAAGGCGCAAGCGAGGTGGGGTTGATTACGTTTTGAGAGTCAACGCAAATGTCGATTCGCATTGGCTTTTTCCGCGCAGGCAGACGCATTGAGCAATGCTTGACATTCTCACTTTTAGCGTGGTACCCGCTTTGCCAAGTAAACGGCTGTGATTTGCCATTCGACTGATTCCGATATGCGGAGGCATTCAATCATGAAGAAGATTATTTCGATTGCGGTTGCAGGAACGATGTTGGCTATTGGTACTGGCTGTGCAGGAATGGGTTATCCTGCCGGCTCGCTCTACACCGGCACGACGACGCCGCACGGCGTCAACCGCAACGAGCTTTCGGGCGCGGCGAAGTCGGGCGACAAGATGGGTGAGTCGTGTTCAACCGGCATCCTCGGCCTCGTAGCGTTCGGCGACGCAAGCGTCGACGCTGCCAAGAAGGCAGGCGGTGTGACCGAAATTCATTCGGTCGAGTTCCGCGCGATGAGCATCCTTGGCCTGTACTCACAGGGCTGCACCGTTATCCACGGCAAGTAATTCACCGCGGATTTCGTAGACTTCGCCCGCTGGATTTCGGTCTGGCGGGCGAATTTTTTTCGACCGCCTCGCGAGCAACTAGTTGAGTACCAATGGACCGCCCGTTTTCTCCGCGCGCTCAACTTGGGCCTGAATCTGGGCCAAATCCGGCGCGTGGGGTTCAAGGACGCGCAAGCGAAGTAGATCGTCTTTGGCGGTGATCCATGAACCTAGCTGCAGCGCAATGTGGGCACGCTCGCGCAGGACGACGCTCGCATCGGGTACCAACGCCAAGATGCGGTCGAGGGTCAAAAGCACGCGCACCCACTCGTGGCGCAGTGCGTACGCCCACTTTAGATTCACCAGAAGGCGCACCAGCGTGGCTCGTGTCGAGGCAGGCGCCAAGAGATGCGCATTGAGCTCGCCTTCATGCCCTGTTTTTACGAGCATCGCCTGAAGGTCCGTCGCGGTGACTGGCCGGCCAGCCTCAAAAGGATCGATAAAAAGAACTTCGTCTTCCGTGTCGAGCCGCACGAGATAGTGACCCGGAAAACTGACTCCGTGGGCGCGCACACCCGCGATCTTGGCGATTTCGGCGTGAACGAGCGCCAGCGTGATTGGAATTCCCAACTTGCGCGTTAGAACATCGGGCAGGTAGCTGTTGCGAACATCGTAATAACTCTCTCGATTTCCGCGAAAACGAAGCTCCCCGTACATGTAATCGGAGAGCGCTTTCGCCTGCGTTTCGAGGGATTCACCGGCCAAAACGCCCGCCCCAAACGCGTGGCCCAGGCCTCGGAGTTCTTCGACCACGGCGAGCGCGTCCACATCGGGATTAGAATCGCGCGCGAGCAGGGCCGCCCCCAAAGCAAGATCGAGGGCCTCGTCCTTTTGGGCTGCATAGGTCTCGAATGTAGGTTTCACCCTAGAAACGTGCGGCCCACAGGAGAGCTCGGCAAGGGCCCAGGACCATTTCCCAAGCGACCCACCCTAACCCCCCCCGGTTTCGGGGGAAACGGGCCGGGAGGGGTAGGGGCTCACGCGAGCAAGGCAAACGTCTGTTGGTTGATGGCCACCAGGCGTCTTTCGCACCAAAGCTCGCGGTATTCCAAAACGAACCCGTCGTTTTCGGCAATCGGCCTGCCAACAAAGTAAAGTGGCGCGCCGTGCGGCAGCTCGGCGGGGTCGACGAAAAATTGCGCCGCGAACGAAATGGTGGCGCTAAAGCGCGGCTTTTCGAACTGCGTCAACACAGCAGGCCACCACGTATCCAGAAATGCGAGCACGCGCGGCGTGTCGAACGCATCTGCAAAATCGCGTTCGGCCACCCACCCGGCGGCGCTGGGCTTTGGAGATGCTGAGAAGGGCACCGGGCCGGTGTTGCGAAATTCGTAGTGCTGTGCAAACTTGGCGGCACCGTCCATGGGGAACGGCGCAATCGACTCGTAACTTGGAATGTTTGGAATTGTCGGACCGTCTTGCGGTGCCGAGAGGGCACGCGCGGTGCTCAGGGTTGCGCTCAATCGGGCGTGGATGCCTTCTCCCTGTCGTAGCGTGGCGTTGTAACACGACAGCCGATTTCCACTTCGAAGGGTCGTGACTTCCAAGGTTGCTTCACCGGGTTGCACCGGTCCACACAGTTCGGCGGTGACGTTGCGGGTGCGCCGCGCGCGATCGGGCTCTTCGCTCTCGATGGCCCGAAGAAGCGATCCCAAAACGAGACCGCCGAACGCTCCGCGCCCTTGTTGCCAACCGTCGGGAATGCGAACGACGTAGGTGTGCTCCGCGGTCTTGTGGATTCGGCTCGCAAGGCCAAAACGACCAGGTGCTTCGCCCATCAATGATCGCCCCCCTACCGCCCCAAAAATGGCACTCCACAAGTGCCATTTTTAGGCCTTGAGCCATCGATGCACATTTTTGCGCATCGACCGTGCGTCGCGTCGACAAGTTCATCCCATCCACAATCATCGTCTGTCATGTCTTCGGGGTGTGCAGACGCCACACCGGCGCCCGGTTCCACCTTCAGGGTGTAGGCGAACTCAAGACGTTGCCGGATCATGCGTTCGCTCACGTAGGCAAAGCCGCCCACGCCCCACTTTGGGCCCCAGCTGTTGTGGACTAAGAACTGCCTACCGTCGCTGCTCTGTCGATAGCCTGCGAGCACAATCGCGTGTCCGCTGCAGTTGGGTCCCCAGTCACTAACCACACCGTCGACGACGTACTTGCTGCTCCAGTGCTCGATGCAAAACGCCCCCCACACGGCTTGCCCAGTCGCGAGCGTTTGCGCGATGGTGTCCGGGTCCATCGGAATCTCGGTGATATTTGTAACCTTGTACCTTCCTTTTTTATCCGTGTCGGCGAGCTTTGCACGCACCGCGGGATCTGCGTCCGCAGAACCTTCGCGCACGTTGTATTCCTCACCACATCCAAACTCCGAAGAGCCTTTGTACATTCGGCAGGCAAGGGCCGGATCGTAGGTCCAGTCTTCCACGCGCGCGATTCCCGCGTTCAGGTTTGCGTCGCCGGCGGCTTGCATGCTCGGTCTTCCGTAGTGCGACCACACGTGCATGGGCGACATGGCTTCGCTTCGATTGAGGCGGCGGATAGCGTTGTCCATCGCCGTTGAAAACGAAAAGGCCGTGCATGCGCCAACGGCTTCCTGATCTTTGACGGGGCCGGTTGTTCCATTGCGTCGATGGTCCACGTCGCCTGGCACTTGAACCTGTTTTCCGTCGGGAGTCTTCGGCCAGAGCTGGAGCCAATCGTCGACGGTAAATGGATTCGTGGGCGTGGGCCCTGGGCCTGGTCCTGATGGCGTTGGCTGCGATGGCGCAGGGGCGGGATTGAATGGATTGAATGGCAGAGGAAATGGAAACGGCGAGCCGCCTTGGTTGCCAGCTCCTTGGCCCCCACCTACACCTCCGGATGCGAAATTCGGTGGATCCAAGCGGAGCGCACCCGCGCGAAACATCCCGAGCTTGCGCTGAAAAACGTGCGGAGGAAGAACCTGCGCCAAACGAAGCCGCGTGTAGCGCAAGCAATCGATCTGCACGAACGTGTCCGGCGCGACCTCTTGCACTCCGCAGTTCGACTCGGGTCGTGCGCGTACGCGAGCGAGGGCGGCCGGGCTTTTCGTCGTGGGAACGTTCCCGATCGGCGCGACAAGCCGACGCACCATTAACATCCGCTGAATGGTCTCTGTGCTTGGCTTCCACAGAAGGGCGCCCATCGGCATTTGATTTGTAACTGGCGGCGGTAGATATGCCGGGCGCGTGGGAAACGCTGGGGGAGGTTGAGTCGGTGCAGCCGCAGGTGCGTAGTAAGGCGGAGGCGGGCCGTTTGGCGGCGGACCATACGGCGGAGGGTACCCAGGAGGTGGCATAGCGGCCCGAGGCGGCCCCATTGGAGGCGGAGGCGGGCCGCGCCGTGGTCCAGAAGCAACGTGGACCTCGCACGAAACGAGGCCAACCAGCAGCAAGCACCGCAAGCACCCTAGCCGCTTCATCCATGACTCCTTCGAAGACGAGACGACTGACGAGGCCCGTCCATCCAAATAACGACACGAAAATGGTCGCGTACGGAAGAGCATCACGCAATCACGTGTTTTTGTGATGTGATTTGGCAACGCCTTGCAGTATGGGCGTTGCCCCCCCATGGAACCTTTGGATCCCCAAGTTCAAGGCGAGCGCGTCGCGCTCATTGGATTTGGACGCATGGGCGAGCGCCATGCGTCGGTGTTCTCGCGTTGCGTGGGACGGTCGCGCATCGTTGTGTGGGATTCAGCTTCAGGTGCGCGCACACACGCATCGGTTCAGGGTTACCGAGTGGCGAGCTCCCTGCAAGACGCATTGAAACGGGCGTCCAGTGCCGTCATTGCCACACCAAACGCAACTCATGCCGAGCTCGCGGAGGCCTCACTTCGCCACCGGCGCCGCACGCTTCTTGAAAAGCCGATGGCGCTTACGGCTCGCGACGCGACGCGCCTTTCAGGTTTGTCGCGCACGTACGGTCCTCTTTACGTGGCCCACTCCGAGCGCTTTCACCCCGCTATTGCGCTTTTGCGCGCGCATGTGGGTACAGAGCCCGTTAAGCGCATCACGGCCATTCGGCATGCGGATGTGGACCCCGCGCGCACGCCCGATTCGCTTCTTGTCACGCACGCGATTCACGATCTCGATCTGGTTCGCTGGCTGGGTCGAAGATCGATTTCCGTTCACTCCTCGCGCTATATGAGCCGCGACGGGCTTCGACTGCGGCTCTCCGACGAGGCGGGACCGTGGGCGATCATTGAAGTGGCCAAATCCAAAAAGCCCGTTCGCGCCATTCGCATATACACGGAGGCGCGCATGTTTGAAGCTAACCTCTTGGCTTCCTCGCTCATTGTTTCGTGTGCGCAGACGCACGCGACGATCCTGGCTCGCTTTGCGCCTGGCGATGGTCTTTTCGAGCAAGCGCGTGCATTCGCCTTCAGTGGAGACAGTGAGCGCGAGACATCAAACGACGCTCTGTGTCCCGCGAGCGATGCCGCGGCAGTGCTTGATCTCGCGCTCGCAGCGCAGCGCATGCTTGCAGACGACGTGGACATGAGAGAATCTGCCCCAGCCGAATAGCCGCAACTCGAGTCTAGGGGCTGTTCCTAAATGGTGTCGCTACGGATCGACGTATCCGTCTTGTCGCCGTTACGGAGGGCCCCACCTTTGGTTCCTCCCCCGTCGGGGGAGGGAGCATGGGGCACGTTGCGGCGCGATTTAGGAACAGCCTCTACGGCGACGGTACGCCTTCGGAAAGTGCTTCGCAGAGTTTCGCAGCTTCTCCGCTGGCATGCGCATTGTGAATCTCCACCGGGCAGTACGATCCACTTCGAATCGCGTCGATGAGCTCAATCATGACGGGATTCGACCACGGCCTTGTTCCATCGAATCGTGCGCGAATCACACCTCGCTTGTCGATGATCCACGTTTCTGGAAAGAGCTTCGTACCGTATTGTCCGGTGATGACCTGCCGGTTTGGATCAAAAAGAACAGGAAATGTTACATTTCCACGGAGGGCGATCTTCAGAACATCACGTACATCGTCGGGGCCTTCATCCGCCGAGACCGTGAGCAGCGCTGTATCTTTTCGCTCGCGCAAGAGTGCTTGCAACGTCGAAAATTCAGGCATCTCCTCAAGGCAAGGCTTGCAGGTCTTTGTCCAAAAATTGAGCACCACGACCTTGTTGCGAAAGGAACGCAGGGTCACCTCTTGCCCAGACATATCCTTCAGCGAAAAGTCGGGCGCGAGGCGGCTGGCCCCCACGTAGTCAGGATGAAGGATGCATGCGGCCGCGCATCGCCTTCGAAGTTCACCTTCCTTTGCGGACGTGACGAAGCCGAAAACCAGCAAGGCGGCAAACAGAACAAATCCCAACTGCGCTGCCACCATCCAGGGTTTTGTTTCGGGTTGTGATGACATCATAGCGTTATTTCACATGTCATGCTGAGCGAGCGAGGCGAAGCCGCGGGAGTCGAAGGACCCCCTCCGGCGCATCAGTTCAAGGAGTCTTTGACTCCGCTTCGCTCCGCTCAGGATGACATCACCGGGTCGAGGATGGGCAGCGCTTTTTTCTCGGGTGGGGCTTCGCTGCGGGCATTGTGTCCGAGTTCCGAAAAGGCGCGCTTGTACGACGCAAACGATCCGCCTTCGCGGCTTGCCTTCATCGCAAGAAGCCCTTCGGCCTCGCCGCCTTGGGCGAGCACGTATTCGACCCACGCCCATTTCGCGCTCGTGGCGCGCACGTCCGCGCGTCCGGCAAGCCCTCGCCGCAGCCGGGCAAGGCGTGCATCAATGGTACGAATGCCCGCGTAAGGGCGCCGGTCGAGCGGAGTGTTGCGCTTGCTGCAGAAGGGCGCGATGCCGAGGGCTACAGGAACAATGGCGGAGAGTTCGGAAACAAATTGTGTGCACTCGTCGATGTCTTCGTCGGTCTCACCTGGAACGCCGACCATTAAATAGAGCTTGAGTCGATCCATTCGATGCACGCGGGCAAGCTCAGCTGCGCGGATCAAGTGTTTGATGCGCGCCCGTCGTTCGAGGCTCTCGCGCACGCGTTCGCTCGTTCCGTCCATGGCCGTTGTCAGGGTTCGGTAGCCCGCGCGTTTGAGCGCGCCTACGAATTCGTCCGAGAGCCTATCGGGCCTTAGCGACGAAAGTCCGACTTCACACCCGCGCTCGGCCAGCGTGTTAACGATGTCGACCACCTTGGGGTGATCGCTCACTGCTGCACCGACCAGGCCCACCCGCCGAGCGTCTATTGGGATGCGCGCCAATATTTCGTCCATGGGAACAATTCGCATGCCGCCGTTGGTCGAGCGCCGCATTACGCAGTACGTGCATCCGCGCGAACATCCACGTTCCGTTTCGATGAGGAACATGTTTGAGAACTCGGTATGCGGCGTTCGGATGGGGGCCCACGCGGGAAGAATCACATTGTCGACGGCTGCAACGGAGGGAAGCCGCTCGTGATGCGTTGGCACGAACACATGTGGAAGCTTAGCAAGCGCGTCGAGTTTTTTCGCACGGCACGACTCGGATTCAATGGCGCGAAGAACGTCGATGGTGAGCAACTCGGCCTCGCCAAGCACAATGGCGTCGACCATGCCCGCGAGGGGGAGCGGATTTGAAAACGTCAGCGGTCCCCCCGCGATGATCAGTGGTGGTGTTCGTTTCGCAGCGCACGCTCGGCGGGTATGCCCGATGAATCGAGCATGCGCACGAGACCTCCAATCTCGAGTTCGTACGCGACGCTGAAGGCCACCACGCCAAATGCGCTGAGCGGCCGCCTGCCCTCGTAACTTACGAGGTGAGAAGGCGAGTCGTCTTCGTCGTGCGCGAACACCCGTTCGCACGCCATTCCCGGGGTTTCTTGAATGGCACGATAGATCCGCTGGAACCCCAGCGAGCTCATCCCAACCGAATAAGGCGATGGATAGGCCAGCGCCACCGTAAACGGTGCTTGCTTTTCGATGCGTCCGACCTCGTCGGCGAGTCTTTGGGCTATTCGCCGATCCTTCACGTGGGTGCCATCGTAGGGGGGCATGTGCCGCTTTTTCGGCTCTTGCGCAAGCCGCCCGTCCAATTCTTCACCTTACTTAGGTCTCGCGATGCACTTTGCGCTGGCCAAGGACGGCAAGGTGCGACAAAACCCATCGACTTTTTCGAGGCCACTTTTTTGTGGAGAAGGCGATTTTCAACGATGCGGCACATGTTTTGGGCGACGCCCATGCTTTTGGCCATAGTGGTGGCGGCGTGCTCAACGGAAGTCGGGAACAACCCGACCGACGGTGGAATAGGCGATGGCGGGTCAGACGGTGGATCCAACCCGGATAGCGGACGCACGACAGGCTACACTTCTGTGTCGCCTCCGAAGACCACGTCCTGTGGGACTCAACTTCAAAAACCCGCCTCGGGCGTGTGTCAGGTCACCAAACCTGGCTCGTCTTCGATCGTGCTTCGTGGAAAAGTAATCACGCCTGATACGATTTATGACGGCGGAGAGGTCGTCATCGATGACAAGGGCGTCATTCAATGTGCGGCTTGCGACTGTGCGAGCGATCCAAGTTACGGTGGCGCCACGGTCGTCACCTGTGCCGACGGGGTGATTACGCCCGCGCTCATCAATTCGCACGACCACATCACGTACGCGCAGAACGCTCCAAAAGAACACACCGCTCGTTACGATCATCGTCATGAATGGCGCAAGGGGGCAGGTGCATCGAAGCCGAAGATTCCGGCGTCTGCGGGGAACGGCGATGCGGTGCGACTTGCCGAACTTCGATTTGTACTCGGCGGAGTGACGTCGACAGTCGGTTCCGGCGGAACTGCAGGCATGGTCCGCAATCTCGACAAGTCGGCCAACCTCGAAGGCCTCACGACCAAGCCCGTTCAGTTTGAAACGTTTCCGCTTGGCGACAGCGACGGTGTTCAAAAAACGTCGTGTACCTATTCGCCAACGATCTCAACAAGCGATGTAGACAAGGAAGATTCGTTCGTACCTCACATTGCCGAGGGAATTGGTGACAGTGCACGTAACGAATTTGTGTGTACGTCCGGCGCGCCTGGATCGCAAGCTGACTATATGAAGCAGCAGACGGCCATGATTCACGCTATCGGCCTTCTTCCTGAAGATGCGGCACTCTCCGCGTCGAAGGGCGTCGGAGTGATATGGTCACCGCGTTCGAACATCGATCTCTACGGGTTCACAGCACCCGTTGCGATGTTTGCGCGAACCGGCGTTCAAATGGCACTCGGCACGGATTGGACGCCGTCGGGAAGCATGAACCTTCTTCGCGAGCTTGCGTGCGCGGATGAGTACAACACCAAGTACCTTGGTGGCTTCTTCGCGGACTACCAGCTGTATCGAATGGTTACCGAAGACGCGGCGCAGATCACGGCAACCGCCAGCCAAATTGGTTCCATCAAGAAGGGGTTGTTCGGCGATGTGACCGTGTGGAACGGAGCCGGGAAAGATCCCTTTCGTGCGATCGTCGGCGCGAGCGTGAGCGATGTTGCCCTCGTACTTCGGGCGGGCAAGGTGCTTACCGGAGAGAGCGCCGTGGTGGATGCCATGCCAGGTGGCGGTGACAAGTGCGAAGCGCTCACCGATTGCTTGTCGACCCACAAAATTTGTGCAGAACGTGAGTTTGGAAAAGGGGTCGCGGCCGTGTTCGATACGGCTGCTGGTGACAAGTACCCAGTGTTTTTCTGTGGCAATCCCGACAAGGAACCGTCGTGCAAGCCGTACCGGAACGGCGAATTCTCGGGCGACATCACCGCTGACGACAGCGACGGCGACGGCATTCCGACGGACTGCTCCCTCACCTCCGGCGATGTCGACGGCGACGGCGTGGCCGACGAGAAAGACAATTGCCCCACCATCGCGAATACCAATCAAGCCGACGCCGATAAGGACGGCAAGGGCGATGCGTGCGATGCGTGTCCTAACGATGCAAACCCCGGGGCCGCCGTATGCCCAGGAAAGAAGGTGACGTTGTCCCAAGCGCGAAGTGAGGCGCAGGGTACGAACGTAACGATTGAGAAAGTCTGCGTTACAGGTCTTCGCTCCAAGGCGGGCTCGAATGGCGTTTGGATTCAAGATCCTACATTTGACGCCGCGACGGCCACCGCCAGCGGAGCTGGGTTCGCGTATTTCGGCGCCGCGTCGAATGTTGGAAATGCAGGTGATGAAGTTACATTATCGGGAACCCTTGGTGAGTTCAGTGGACAGTTCCAATTCACCAACCCAAACGTCACCGTGACAGGTACATGTCCCAAGACGATTGACCAGCTCATTCTAACCGTGAGCAACCCCGCCGATATTGCAACGAGTGGCATGCTCGCCGCCAAGTACAACAGCATGCTCGTTCGCGTGAGCAACGTTGCGGTAACGGTCACCAATCCGGACGATCCGAGCGACTACGACGAGTTTGCCGTGACGGGCAACCTGCGCGTCGACGATTACGCCTATGATCCGCTCGACAACACCTACGCGGTGGGGGTCACGTTCAAATCCATCACCGGAATCGTTGGGTTTTCCTTCTCGAACAGCAAGATTTACCCGCGATCCGCGGCCGATCTCGTTCAGTAACGGCGCGCGGGATTTATGGTAAGACGGGCCTCCCCTGGGAGGTCTCGTCATGCTCAGCCGTCGAACGCTCGTTGCCGCTTCGCTCGCATTCGCCTTTTTCGCAGGTTCGGCCTGCAAAAGGAACTCGACCGATGAAATCTTGGTCGGTGCGTACCTTTCTGAAACCGGATCGGATGCAACGTTCGGCACCGACACACGCAAGGGCATCGAACTTGCTGTTGAGCAGGTGAACGCGTCGGGGGGTATCAAAGGCAAAAAGGTTCGGGTCATCTTCGAAGATGACAAGTCGCAAGCAAGCGAAGCGACCCTTAAGGTGCAGCAGCTCATCGATCGCGATCACGTGGTCGCGCTCCTTGGCGAAGTGGCCTCGAGTCGTTCGAAAGCGGGCGGCCTTGTCGCGGATAGCAAAAAAGTTCCGATGATCACGCCGTCGTCTACGGCGGTTGAGATCACCAAGGGTCGGCAATACGTTTTTCGCGTGTGTTTTACGGACGCGCAACAGGGTGATGTCGCCGCGCGCTTTGTTAAGGAGAAGCTCGGCAAAAGCAACGTGGCGATCTTCTACGCCGCGCAAGATACGTATTCGTCGGGCCTGGCCCAGAGCTTCCGTGAATCGTTCGAGAAGCTCGGTGGCAAGGTGGTCGCAAACAAGGGCTTTCAAAAGAGCGAGACGAATTTCACGACGTACCTGACCGAATTGAAAGCGGCGAACCCCGAAGTGATCTTCGCGCCGGTTTACTACAACGAAATGGTGCCCATCGCGCGTCAGGCCAAGAGCGTTGGTATTGTAGGAGCACAGTTCGTAGGAGGCGACGGCTGGGATTCATCCGAACTCACCGAGGGCGCAGGCGATGAGCTTGAAGGCGCCTATTTTACGAACCACTACGCGCCGGATGTGCCGTGGGAGAACAGCAAGGCGTTCATCTCCGCGTTCAACCAAAAGTTCAAGCGCGAACCCAACAGCTTGTCTGCGCAAGGGTACGACGCCGC
>JAHFDX010000764.1 GCA_023248785.1 Myxococcales bacterium | reverse complement strand
GCGCGGGATGCCATCCGAATCATTACAAGGAATGGTCGGGCAGCATGCACGCCTACGCCTCGGATGACCCGATTTTCCGCGCCCTCAATGCCAAGATGCTGCGCGAAACGGGAGATCTTCATCCGAATTTTTGTGTGCAATGTCATGCCCCGGTTGCCCTTCGACAAAATGTAACCAAGGATGGTTCCAATCTGGACCAGATCGCGGCGCACATGAAAGGCGTCACCTGTTACTTCTGCCACTCGGCCGAAGCCGTAGAGGGCACGCACAACAACCCGATCCGCCTCGCCACCGACCTTACGCTTCGCGGAGGCATTCCCGATCCGATGGCCAACAGCGCACATCGCGCGGGTTACTCTGCGCTGCACGATCGCGAGCAATTGGGTTCGGCTTCCATGTGCGGGAGCTGCCACGACATTGTGTCGCCTCACAATGCGCACATTGAACGCACGTTTGCCGAATGGCAGGCGTCTCTCTTTGCGAATCCAACGCTCGGTAAGCAACTCACATGTGGCAAGTGTCATATGGAGAGCCGCACCGACAAGGCGACTTCCCTCGCCAACGCGCCCGACCGGCGTGTGCACAATCACACGATGGTGGGCGTCGACGTGGCTCTTACGTCGTTCCCCGAAACCGATGTCCAGCGCGCGGCAGTTCAGAGTTTGCTCAATCAAACGCTTGTGACCAAGCTTTGCGTAAAACCGGGACGCATGGGAACCGATCTCGAAGTCACGCTCGACAACGCATTTGCGGGTCACGGCTGGCCGAGCGGATCGATGCCCGACAGGCGCGCTTGGCTTGAGGTCATTGCCGAAAAGGAAGGGACCGAAGTATTTGCCGTGGGTCGTGTGGGCGACGGACAAGCCATTAAGGACGTGGCCGACACCACGTGGGTTCTGTTGGGCGACTTCGATTACGACAAGAACAATGCGCTAACCCATAAGTTTTGGGCCATTGAGCGCTACGAAAGCTCACAAATTGCTGCCTCAGTGACGAACAACCCGCAAGACCCTGCTTTCTATCACGCGCTGCATCACACCTATTCTGTAACTGGCACAATTACGAAAGCACACATGCGCGTGCGCATTCGTCCGGTGGACTTCGATCTCGTCGATGATCTTATTTCGAGCGGCGATCTCGCGTCGGAGATCCGTGCCAAGATCCCGACCTATACGCTGCAGTCGTCCGAGCTCGAGTGGACGAGCGACAAGGGGTACACGTGTATTCCGTAGACTCGTTACCCATCGAGGCACAAATGGAATTGGACCTCGGATGGGGTCGATTCGCCGCTTGGCGTAACCGATACGGTGGTGCGCCAGTAGCCGGGCATCGATAGGTAGATGTCGCGCACCTCGTAACTTCCATCGCCTTTGTCGTCGATCACGGGCGTTCCGGAGGCTCCATGCCCGTGGTCAGGCATAAACGGCGTGACCACAACCTTTGCACCCGAAAGCGGCGAACGGTCTGCTCCGCGCAGCACCTTTAGAGTCCACACGTTCGAACCTTTGGCGGGCGGCGCAGGGTTCGCGCTGGTGAACTGAACGATGACCGACCCACCGGTTTTTTCCATACCTGACACGTAGGGTTCATCGCGCGTATCGACTTCGCAGGCCGACGTGCCCGCCTCCACGTCCGCTTGCGATCCCGCGTCGCCCCCGATCTTGGTACTGCATCCCATGAGAGCGGTGATTGTGAACGCTAAGAAACTCGAGCTTCGCACAGACCAAGCGTAGAACGACATCCACGCTGTGCAAGCGCTCGTGTGCACGACTATTCGGCGCGTGGGTCTTTGCGCCGATCCGCCAGGAACTCCTCGACGAGCGCCACGGGCAAGCGCGGTGCGCGAAGACTCGCCTTTTGAATCTCAGTCACCCGATGCGATGGCGGCGGCGTCGTGGGCGCCTCTTCCTCGGGCGTGCGTTTGCCACGTTTTCGTGCGGCGGGCGGATGGGCGGGCGCGGGCATCGTCTTACGCGCGCAGATCTCGGGATCGCGATCGCGTGACGCGTACGTATCACCTCTCGGACCATGGGCAGACGACGCCATCTATAAGATCAACGGGCGGTCAAGCCAGACTTGAGAGTGCACATGCGTCTCGATCACGCCCAATCGCGCACACCATGGTGACACGATATTTGATGATCGTGTCACCAGCCTTATTTCGATGGCTTTTTGCGTGTCGTACAACATCGCCCTCGCCGACGCGCGATCACATCACCAAGACGAGCTTGCCCACTGTCTTGCCACTCTCGATATCGCGATGCGCGTC
>JAHFDX010000763.1 GCA_023248785.1 Myxococcales bacterium | reverse complement strand
GATTGCGCCCGCATGATCCATGGCCTGATGAAATCCAATCGCTCGACCCACATCCTCATGCGGAACCGATTCGGCGAGGACCACATCGCGCGGTGCTGAGCGCAACCCTTTTCCAATACGGTCCGCGACCCGCGTTCCGAACACGTGCCATGGTGACGTTGCAAGCGCGACCAGCGGCCTTACAAGTCCCGCGAGCGCATAGCCTCCAATTACGGCGGGCATGCGCTTCTCTGCACGGTCAGCCCACACGCCGCCTGCCAACTTGAGAAAGCTCGCGGTAGCATCGGCAAAGCCCTCAATGGCTCCGAGAAAAAGCGGCGAGCCTCCGAGCGATACGAGAAATACGGGCAAGAGCGGCACGATCATTTCCGTTCCCACGTCGGTAAAGAAACTGGTGGCCGCGAGGGCGAGGACTGTGGGTGGAAGACGGCGCATGGATACCCGAATCTGAGGGGCTGCCCCCGTAGGATACTCGGAGCGCACTATCGGAGTCGCAATGTCTTGACGCCAAAGTCGCGAAGGGAGGACATTCGCGCATGGCCGAAACCGTCTTCACCAAGATTTTGCGCGGCGATATTCCGAGCCACAAGGTGTACGAGGACGAGCACGTACTTGCATTTCTCGATATCGGCCCTTTGAGTTACGGCCACACGCTTGTGATCCCCAAGGAGCCTGCGGTCACTCTTGATGCGCTCTCGGATGACGCCGCCGCGGCCATCGGGCGTGTCCTTCCGCGCTTATGCCGCGCCGTCAAAAAAGTAACTGGATGTGATCAATATAACGTGCTGCAAAACAACGGGCCGCTCGCCCACCAGGCGGTGTTCCACGTTCACTTCCACATCATTCCAAAACCAAATGACGACGAAGGGCTTGGAGTCGATTGGCCGTCGAGCCGGCTCGATCCCGCAAAGGCCCAAGCGCTCGCCGAAGCGATTCGAAACGCATTGTAGTCCGAGGCAAAATGTCATCTGGCTGGGACATTTACTTAGCGACTCGCAAGAAGAACGATTTCTTCTTCAATACATACGTCATGCGGCCAATCGCGGCGTACGTCGTGTCGGCAATAACGCCGACGAGGATTACCCCTAACCAAGTCACGTTGGTGAGCCAGGCGGTGTTCGTTATCGGCAGCGCACTGCTCATCGCGCTGCCAACCTATGCCGGTGGGCTCATTGCGGTAGCCGTTCTCGAACTCAGCTACTGCTTCGACTGCGTCGACGGGATGTTGGCTCGACACAAGAAGATTGCATCCAAGACTGGCCACCTCTTCGATTTTTTTACGGACGAGTCCAAGGCACTGATGCTCGTGGGGACAATGGCCGTTCGACTCTTTCTCGCGGGTGGTTTCGGGTTTGATGCCCGGGTGTGGAAAGCGCACGACGCCCGATTTTTACTCGGCGGCATCGTGGGTGTTTTCGTCATTGCGTCGGCAACATCGCTTACCAACTTCGTTCGTCGACCCGAACTGTCCGGTCGTGAGCAAAGCGTTGAGGCGCACTACGAGACGAATGCAGGGGCGGTTCCGTCAAGCGCCGTCGGTCGCTTGGCACAGCTGGTGTTCGGCGTCCTGCGCGTGCTCAATCACTACCCAACGCATATCGTGCTCGTCGCGGCGCTCGCACGGTTCGATGTATTTTTTTGGGTCTACGTGTTGATCAACGGCGTGTATCTCGCGAAGGGATGGATTGGGCTCCTTCTGCGCTTTGGGGTTCGAGGGGAGTAGCGGCTTCTGTTTCGACCTCGAGGGGCTCTTCCGTGTGTGGAGGGAAAGGCTTAGCTCTACCATTCCGATCGCGCGGTATACCTTCGTCGTCTAACGCATATGTAATGAAAGTATTACCCAAGTCGTACGTTGATACATAAAGGGGTACGTGAGGGTATGTGAGGGTCGATTACTTGATCTGGCAGTCCGCGTCCGCCGCGATGTCCGGCGAGATGCTCAGCAACGCTGCCCCTGAATAATCCGACGATGTGCTCACAAAGTCGAAGGGGGAACGAACATGGATCACAGGAGTTATTTAGCTTTCTTGGTCACTACAGTTTGCGCGTGCAGTCCGGCGAGCACCCTTTCCGACGGAGGTGATGGGGGCACGACTCCCGTCGCCGATGCGCCTGCGTCGGATGCGTCTCTCGATTCCGGAGCGGGCCTCGGCACGCAGGCCACATGTGAAGCCTACCTTGCGGAGAGTCCGAATCCGCAGGGCGTTCCGTCGGTGCCCCAGCAAGGAACCGCGCAACGAACAGCCTTTCTCGCGGCAGGTGGCAAGCTCGT
>JAHFDX010000125.1:5249-8621 GCA_023248785.1 Myxococcales bacterium | reverse complement strand
AACAACAGCACGCCTTGCGCGCCGGGTTCGGAGGAGTCGACAGGCATTTGCAAGTCTGCGTCGCCGACCACCTACATCGACGCAAACAATCCGCCATTTTACATCGCCCACAGCGACGACGATCCGGTTGTGCCTGTCTCGCAGGGCCGCTACATGCGCGATGTGCTCAAGGCTGCTAATGTGGACGTCACCTACCACGAAGTGACCGGCCTGAAGCACGGTTGGCACGCCCTCTTCAACGACGCGCAGGCTGTTGCAGTGCGCGACGAGGTTGTCGCATGGCTCAAGGCCCGCAAGTAGGGAACGTCCCCCTTACATCGACATCACGTTGACGATCAAAGGAGTCGTGAGGAGCTGAGAACCGCGCTGGAATTGCACCCACACTTTGTACGATCCGGCTTTCGGAAAATTCACATCGAATGCGAGTGTGGATTTCGAGGTACTCGAACCATGGCTCGCCGAGTGGTTCATCCCACTCATGTCATCCATTCCGCCCATACCACCCATTCCGTCATGACCGCCGCCTTCACCGTTCGCCGGCATGCCGTGGGCATGGATGAATGACTTTAGATCTTCGGACACGGCAATCGCGTGCGCCGGCATGCCGAGCCAATCCACGAGATCGGTCACCGGTTTTCCGGTAGCCATGTCGCGAAAATCAACGACGATCGTGGTTGCCGTTTTCGGCATGATCATTCCACCGGTCGCAGCCGAGAAGTTGAGGTTCGTTGCACCCGACGACGACATATTTCCGACATGCAGCGTAATGGCTTTCGAGCCGTCGAATACCGTGCCGGAAAGCGTTGGCTTTACAACGTGCGATCCGGAAGGAGACACCTTCGCTTTCGCGAGTTGATACCCGACCTGCCCTGCAGGATCGAACTCAGCGAAAAAACTGAATGGTGTATGGCTGTAAAACTTCACATCCTTCGCGACGAGCGTGCCGTCTCCCTGCAAATCAGGGTGAATGTGCATGAACTCGCTGAGATCGGAGCTTACGCCGATGAGATGCATTGGCTTCGTGTGCAAGAGATCGAACTTTGTAACGTGGCTGCGATCGGCAGCCGTTACGGTGACGTTGAGCGTTGTTCGCGTTCCACTTTCCACGGGGGACGGATTCGTCCCGATTTTCAAGCGGTAGCGGTTGCTGCTGAGATCTTCGTCTGTCTGCTCCGTGGGATCTTCGTTCGTAGTTAACGCATCGGATGTTCCACCACAGGCTGCAAACATCGCCACGCCTGCAACCGTAAAAAGGAAATTCTGATGCAATCGAAAATTGTTGCGATTCACGGGTCACCTCTACGAACGTGAAATAGCCCCGTTTTTGGGGGTGCGCCTCTATAGCATCCGAGCGCCTCGTGTCGAGCACGGAGAACGGGTGTCCTCACGGAAAGCGATGAGTTCGAGCGAAAGCGATACCGCCGTCCGAAAGAAAAAGGCACTTTGGCGGCTGAGTTCGGGGGTAGCGTTTGAGGGGCAACGGCTCTTCACTTCGTGCCTCTTACGAAAGATGCGCGCGGGCGGTTGACCCTGCCTTTCGTCGTTCCGATCACGTCGTTCCTTCAAGTTGCCGCCGCAACGCGCCCGCATCGAAGTACACGCGCTCGCCAGACAGCAGACCTGAAGTATCAAACAAGTACACCGTGCACACCGGCACCTCAAAACGGCGCCCCGTCGGAGCAAGCCCTTGCCACTTTGCGGTGTGCCTGCCTGAAAGCGTGAGCTCAAGGATGATTGCGCCGTCGCTTGGATACCTTCGAAGCTCGGTTACGCACACATCAGAAAAACTCCCATTGGCCCCGAACCCAAAGCGTTCGTGAAACATGCGAATCGCATCTCGCCCCGCAAACACTTGCCCGTTGATGACGACCGTCGGGTCCTTGCCGTACGTTGCCACGATGGCATCGAGATCGTGTGCGTTCTCGGCGGCGAGATGCTGAGCGAGGAGGGTTTCATTGGAGTGATGCATGACGATGGCACGTACCATCCACGTTCCGGCCGCGCCACCCCTACGCACACGTATTCCCCAACATTTCCGACTTCTCGATGCGGCATGCCACTCGCTTATGCCGCAGAAGGAGGTGCTTTATGCATGCATCACTCAGTCGCGCGGCGCTCATCATCAGCGCACTCCTTGCGGCCTGCTCGGCACGTGAGCTTTCGAACTCGGCGGTCAATTTGGTGCCCGATCATATTTCCGTCGCGGTCGATGATCCGCCAACGGGCATTGACGATCGCGGGCGCGATCCCAGTGTGGTTGCCGTCATCGCCGACGGCTCGCGCGTGTGTGCGGGTGCACTCGTCGCTCCTGACATGATCGTCGTCCCGAGACATTGTCTCGCGACGTCTGCTGATGCGCGTTGCTGTCCGACCGGATCTGCATCCGCTGCGTTGGTTACGCCTGCTCACGTGCAAATCGCCACTGGCGACGAGAGTGTCCACTTCGACTACGGACCGCACGGATCGGCAATCTTTGTTCGCGATGGAACGAGCGTCTGTGAAGCGGATGTCGCGTTCGTGGTGCTCGACACACCGATCAAGACCATCAAGCCCCTTGCAATTCGCCCGCATGGCATTGCGCAAGGCGATGTGGTTCGAACCATCACATTTGTCGAAAACGAAGCGCAAACAAACACGCCAACAAGGACAAAAGTGGTGCGCGATCAGTTACTCGTGCTGGCTTCAGAGCCGAACGTCTTTTATGCGCGCGAGCTTCCTTGTCCGCAGGGAGGGGGAGGTATTGCGGTCGACCCGACGAGCGGAGACATCGTCGGCCTTTTCTCGAGGCACGGCCCAACGTGCGAAGGGACCGACGTGTACAACGTGTATTCACGTGCCGACACGTTCCTCGAACTGTTCGAGGTGGCGCTCCACTGGCGTGGCTCTGGGGGCATCGTGATCGACGATGCGGACGCGGGTGTCATCATGGCCTCGCGCGATGGCGGAACCGCCACATCTACCAGCAAGAAGCCCGAAACCGACACCGGCGGTGCGTGTCAGAACGCGAGCGACTGCGCAGCGGGAATATGTATCACCGATGGTGACAAGAAGTATTGCTCGCGAACGTGTTCATCGAATCAACGGTGTCCCTCTGGCTATCGCTGCACCAAGGTGGGTGCTCGCTCGTATTGCCTTTTACGCGAAGGGTAGGTCCCGCAAGCTGAAGGATTGCCGCGCGACCTTTAGCACCCTAAAAGTACGAACCATGGATTTCGAGTTTTCCGAGTCGCACAAGCTCCTTCGAAACACGGTTCGAGATTTCGCGCGCGCGGAGGTGCTACCTCACGCCCAAGCGTGGGACCGCGAGGAGCGCTTCCCTGGGGAAATCGTTCCCAAATTGGCGGCTCTCGGCTTGCTCGGCATTCGCATACC
>JAHFDX010000125.1:0-5211 GCA_023248785.1 Myxococcales bacterium | reverse complement strand
GGTCGGGTATGGATGTGACGGCGTACGCAATTTGCGTCGAAGAAATTGCACGCGTCGACGGTTCGCTTGCGCTCACGGTTGCATCGCACAACGGGCTCGGCACCGGACACATTCTTCAGTTTGGAACGGAAGCCCAGCGGCAGAAATACATGCCCAAGGCCGTGACCGGAGAGTGGCTCGCGGCATGGGCGCTCACCGAACCCGGAAGTGGCAGTGACTCGGCTGGCCTCGCAACGACCGCGCGTCGCGAAGGGAACGATTGGGTCATCAACGGAACGAAAATGTTCATTACGCAAGGTAGCGTCGGCGGTTTTTGCGTCGTGCTTGCGCGAACGAATCCAAACGTGTCGAAGCAGAAGGGCATTACCGCATTTGTAATCGATCGAGGCACAAAAGGTTTCGCTGCGTCGAAGCATCTCTTGAAGCTGGGTTGTCGCTCCAGCGATACCGCGGAACTCACCTTTGAAGATGTGCGTGTGCCTGACGCGCAACGCGTGGGTGAGGTCGATCGCGGATTTACCGACACGATGCAAATTCTCGATCGGGGTCGCATCTCCATTGCGGCCATGGCACTCGGCCTCGGTTACGGCGCACTCGACATGGCCATTCGCTACGCAAAAGACCGCAAGCAGTTTGGCAAGGCGCTGGGCGAATTCCAGGCGATTCAATGGATGCTCGCAGACAGCAAGACCGAGCTCGATGCCGCCTCTCTTCTCACCTACCGCGCCGCGTGGCTTGCCGACAAGGGTGAGCGCTATACGCGCGAAGCGTCGATGGCAAAGCTCTACGCGAGTGAGGCGGCGACGCGTGCATGCAACCGATCGCTGCAGGTGCACGGTGGCTACGGCTACACGCGCGAATTCGACGTCGAGCGCCACCTTCGCGACGTGAAGCTCTGCGAGATTGGCGAGGGCACAAGCGAAGTACAGCGCATGGTCATTGCCAAGCAATTGCTTGCGGGTTGATCAGGGAAGGGAAGGGTCCACGCCTTCTATTGGCCGACAGCTCTGGGCGATGACAGCAGACGAAAGTTGGGTAATACAGGCAGGCAATTATGCGTCGAACTACTCTTTTCGTGATGGCGGCCTTGGTTGTAGTCGGGTCCGGTTGCAAGCTTCGAGGGCTCCGCGGGCGTTCGGATGGCGGAGTGTCGATCACGTCTTCCAATCGGCTACTGGTCAGTAAGGACGGTCGCTTTTCGCTGACGGTCCCTGCCGGTTGGACACAGGCCCACAGTCTCAACGAAAGCGCCGGCATTCAAGCGCGTGGTCTCGACGGATATGCCGTGGTCCTTTCGGACGTAAAGGAAGATCTCAGCGATTCGTCCCTTGAAGGCTTCTCACGCGGACGCGCGCAGGCGATCATTACCAACTCAAACGGGGGCAAGATGGGCCCGAGTTCGGAAGTCATGATCGGTGGACGTAGGGCCTTGCAGCGCGAAATTAACGCCACCGTGAAGGGCATGAACATTACGTACTTGCTTACGGTGGTCGAGACGACCAAGCATCTTCATCAGGTGCTCTGCTGGGCAGCAAAGAGTCGTTTCGAAGGCAACCGCGCGGAGTTCGAAGCCATCTCGGCGACGCTGAAGGAAAACTAATGGCCCCCCGCGTTCTTATTCGCGCGGGTGATCGCGCGGCTTTGCCCGAACAGTCCTTTTCGCACCCCCTCAATCCGAATTCGGAGATTCACGGTCATTCTGTGGGAGAGCTCGCGGGGCTGAAGAAAATCGGCGTTCATATCGCGCGCATTCCGCCAGGCAAGGAGTCATTCGTCCGTCACGTGCACTACGTGGAGGAGGAGTTCGTGTACATCCTGTCGGGGAGCGGGATTGCCGAGATCGATGGAGAAGAACACGAGGTCGGCCCTGGCGATTTCTTAGGCTACGTGCCGGGGACCGTGTCGCATCATCTTCGCAATCCGTTCGACGAAGACCTTGTGTACTTGTCGGCCGGCGAACGAAGTGCTGTGGAGGTCGCGGACTTTCCGACGCTCGGTAAGCGCATGGTGCGCGTTGGGACGCAGGTCTCGGTCTACCCGATGGATCACGAAGAGTCCCTCGCGGCGTTGCCAAGGGTGCGGCCATCGCGCGAGTGAACCACATTGCATGAACGATTGACGCACGTTCGCCGTCGCCCGCGCCATCCCGGATGGCCGTCGTGCGCATGTTCTTTCTTTCGGTTCTCGCTGGCTACCGCAACGATTCAAAGTAAGTAAGTGCCTTGTCGACCGCGTCCTGCGTCACGGGCAGGCTGTGATGATCGGCACCCGGCCCTGGATTCCGATAGAGCGTTTCGATGTGGGCTCCATACGATGAGAGAAACTCCTGGGCGTGCGCCATGCCCGCGCATTTGGATACGCCGTTCTCGTCGGTATCTTGTTCACCGCAGTACATCCAATAATTCAGTCCTGCTAGCGCATTGGTGTTTCCCGATGCGCGTATCGTGACGAGTTCGGCTGGCAACGCGTCGTCATTCGAGCCCCACGCTGCAGAATTTGCAAGGTGGCCCAGGAGCAGTTTTCGGTCGGCGTGATCGACGATGAGCGTGCGAAGGCCTTGGATACTCCCGCGAGACCAACCCATCATCGAAATCGCAGCGCTGTCGACCGCACACGGCACCTTCATTTCATCGAGGATCTCCTTGAGGTGCTTGTAGATCGCGTCGGGCTCGAGGTAACCCGCATCGCCTGCCGTTTCGTCTATCAAGTAGTTCAGCCCAACGAACCCCCAAGTACGCCGCGTAAAATGGTCCTTCCAGTCGTTCCACTCAAACTCAGGCGCGCCGTGCGTGCCGTGAAGCGTAAACATGACCCTTCGCACCGTTGCGGAGTACCAACTCTTCGGAAACCACATGGCGTAGTAGGTGTCGCCGAGCTTCCGAACTCCGCCGCCTGCCGTGAGCATATCGCTGCGCATCTTTTCGTTTGATGCGGGCACGAGCTTACGAATGTCGGTCGCGCGCTGAGCGGCCATCCATGACTCGCATGTGTTCTGCAGAACAAGAGGGTCTGCACTTGCGTCTGAGCCATCGGGGGTCGATGCATCGGTGACTACGTTGTTCGGTTGGATCGTTGTGTTGCACGCAACGATACCGATGGCGATCCCAAGGCTACGAGGCGATGTGAGCGAAGATGACATGTGTCTCACCACGTTACTCGCGTGCCGAATGGCAATGAAGTTTCGAAGACTGTGCCGTCCGCTCTTCAACACGTGTCAACACGTGCATCGCATCGCTACTCAATCGGCCCCTGCGCTTCCTGAACACGTGATGCGCCCTTGGCGGTGCATAGCTGCACGTGTGTGCTGTACACGCGTAAATCTTCGTGCCGCTTGTTGCTGTGTTGTTGACAGTAACGAACACGATCCTTCACCATGCAAATCACAGGTGGGAAACAGTGGCGGAAAGTGCCAACCAGAGCCATGAAAACCCCTAACGGGCAAGGCCGCGGAAGGCAAGCCGAGAGCGACCTCGAACAGAGAAGGCGAAGGACGGATGTTTCGCGGACGGTACGAACACACGATCGACGCGAAGGGCCGCACCAGCGTTCCTGTTCGCTATCGCGACGTGCTGGAAGCGTCCGGCGACCGTCACATCGTCCTTACGAGTGCACTCGATCCCTGCCTGGTTGCTTACACAATGGGGGAATGGACCACTTTCGAAGAACGCTTGGCAAAACTTCCGCAATTCGACCGCGCAGTTCAGAAATTGAAACGCATCTACGTTTCGGGGGCAGTGGAGTGCGAAATCGATGAGTCGGGACGAATTCTCATCCCGCCGACTCTTCGTGAACACGCAAGTCTTCGTAAAGAAGTGATGTGGGCGGGCTCGGGAAAGTACGCCGAGCTTTGGGACAAGGATACGTGGCGCAAGTTCGCTGAAACGACAGACGACGAACGTCGCGATATCTCCAATCGATTGGCGGAGCTCGGGCTATGAACGATCTGCAACTGCAGCTTCCTGGCTTGATCGCAATAGGTCCTGTGGAATGGGTTTGGCAAAACGAATCCGACGGGAGCGAAAGTGTGAGTACGTTCGAGCACACGACGGTGATGAAGCAAGAGGTGGTCGAGGCACTTTCGCCAAGGTCACGCGGAATCTACGTCGATGTCACGCTTGGAGGCGGAGGGCACACGGAGGCCATTTTGGAGAGCTGTGCCGATTGCCGGGTCATCGCGTTCGATCGCGATCCGTACGCGGTGCTCTCCACGCGTGAGCGTCTTGCCAGCTTTGGCGACCGCCTCGTAGTAATTCCACGCCCCTTTTCCGCCGTGCACGACGAACTTTCCGCGCGAGGGATCTCGCACATTGACGGTTTGTGCGCGGATCTTGGAGTGAGTTCACCTCAACTCGACGATGCCGCGCGAGGCCTGAGCTTTCGCCAAAAGGGTCCCCTCGATATGCGCATGGATCCCGACAACGGCGAGACGGCGCTTGAACTCATCGCGCGCTCAGACGAAGAAGAACTCGCGAACATTCTCTTTCGCCTCGGCGAAGAGCGAAGATCACGTCGCATTGCACGGAGCATTCGACGTGCCTATGAGCAGGGCGAACTTGAGACCACCCTCGATTTGCGGAGGGCCATCGTTCGCGCCGTCGGGCCCGCACGCGTAGGCGGCGTAGATCCAGCCACGCGAACATTCCAAGCTCTTCGCCTCGCCGTGAATGACGAACTTGGCGAACTCGAGTCGCTTCTGGAGCAGCTACCACGTGTGCTTGCATCGGATGGAATTGCTGCGGTCCTTAGCTTTCACTCGCTTGAAGATCGACTCGTGAAACGTGCGTTTGCCGACAAGAGTGTTTGGGCGCCACTCACAAAGAAGCCGCGTGTGGTTTCTGATGAGGAAGCCGCTACCAATCCGCGATCGCGTAGCGCGAAGTTTCGAGCTGCGCGCTTGCTTGGGGCAAGCGCATGAAGCGCCGCAAACTGCCATTTCTGGTCGTGTGGACGATCACCATCATGGCAACGGTTTCGGCGTTTGTCGTGCATCTTGCTATCCGGGGAAAAACGATCTTTCTTGGTTACGATATCGCGCGTGCGCGTACGGAGCAGGCACGGCTGCGCGAGACAAAGCGCGTTCTTCAGGTAGAGGCTGCGAGCTACCAAACGCCTGAGCGGGTGGATGTGGTGTCGCGCACGATCCTCGGCATGGAACCCGCTCCAGCTGAGCGCATTGTGATGCTGCCTGTGGCTTTGGAACCGACGATCGAG
>JAHFDX010000762.1 GCA_023248785.1 Myxococcales bacterium | reverse complement strand
GGCGCGCCGATCGTCAGGACGAAACGTCTGCACGTTCGGATGGAGTTTGATTCCCCTAACACCCAGAGCCATTTGCCGATCGAGTTCACGTTCCACGTTGAGCGTGTACGGATGCACCGAACCAAAGGCGACGAAATTTGGGTAGGT
The DNA here is from genome assembly GCA_023248785.1 of Myxococcales bacterium. Lineage (GTDB taxonomy): Bacteria > Myxococcota_A > Polyangia > Polyangiales > Polyangiaceae > JAHFDX01. Next base: position 2,126 of record JAHFDX010000762.1, on the reverse strand, counting down.
TTTTGCAAGGTCGGCTGCCGTATCCGCATTTCTTGAGATCAACGGAAAATCGATCGCCAAGAGTGTCGAGCGTTCGATTTGCATCTCCTCCATTTCTCGGAGCAAGTTCGCCGCTGTGTGGCTCTCGCGCATTCCTCCGCGACGAAAATTTCCGAGGATGTAATCGTCCTTGATGGCGTCCACATCATGAGGCGAAATGTTTTTGTTCTGGTACAGGTCGAAATCAATTGCGCAACAATCAGGCAAGTAGAGCCTCACAGGATCGACAATACGGTGCATCTCCACGCGGCTTGGCATCAAGTACGCGAGCGAGACGTGCGAGTGCATGTCGATGATGGGCCCCGCGTTCTTGTCTTTGAGGCGCAATCGACCTCCTTCACGCGTGAAATACGGAAGGCTTGCGAGGTCTGCGTAATTGCGAAAAACGGTTCTCATTTCGATGAAGACGCTGTGGGACTCGTCGTCGGGTGCGGCAAGTTCTGTGGCACTTCCGAAGCCGGAATGCTCCGCGAAGTGAGGGTACCTGCAGCGCCATTGGGATCACGCACTGCACCAAGCACGACTTCACCTCCCGTACCCGAACCGCTCGCACGAAGTACATCTTGTACATCCTTAGAGTACGAGGCTGTCACAATGAGTCCATTCACCCTGATTTTTACGGCACCCGCGACAAGGTCGACCGTACTCGGGACCGTAGCCAGGATGGCCGTCTGTCCGCCTTCTTGATCTTCAACGCAACCGCTCACCGTGAAGCTAAAACCGCCGTGCGCCACATCGTTGTTCACACCAAAGTCCGAATACTCGTCGACCGTGACCGCACGCTCGGACGGCGCAACGCACTGTGGCTGTGGTTTTTGACGACAGACTTCCCCTTCGCCGCACGGCATGGGGCACACCAGGTTCAAGTTGCGATCGGCGTTCGTAAATTGCCCAACGAACTTTCCTGTCGCAGGGTCGATGTCGAGCCAGGAATCGAGTTGGACTTGGGCTTGAAGGGGCTTCTCCACTTCCAGGAGAAAGAAGTAAGGGCCAGAGGACAACAGCGTCGATTTCGCTTGGTCCGAGCACTTGAACTCGTACGAAAAGAGGATCTCTTTGCGCACGTTTTGCGTGCGACCCGCAAGATCGCTAAGGCCACTCTCGATGATTACAGCCAACTTTGTGCCGACGGGAAACGGGGCTGTGGGTCGGATCTCGAGGGTTGAATTCTGATCACGAAATGTCGCCGTGCCCCCCTGTTGCCCACAATCCGGATCGGAACGAAAGAGAACCGAGCGTCGGCAGTCCCCGTCGATATCTCCCTCGAGAAGCACCCCTTCGGCATCGGGTTGATAGGGTACCACCTTGATCCAGAGCGTCTCGGGTCTGATGGATTCCGTAAACGAGATCACGAGGGGCGCTTTTGAGTCCGAAAGGACACCGTTCGTCGCACCGTCGATGGATGCCATGGGCGGAGGATCGAAGGTTTGACAGCCGAACCCAAGCAGACCCTCAACAATTGTAACAGTCAGTATTGCTATTTTGGCACGCCTTTTCATCTCATTCCTCATCAGAAAAAGACCGTTGTGCGTCCCTGAATGAGCACGCTGCGCACCGCGTATCCATTTTCATCTTCAAGTGCAGAGCCCGGGAACAACAGCGCACCCTCGAGATCAGCAATGAAGTGGTTTTTGAATCGATATTGAACGCGCAGGTCAAGCTCGGTGCCGTAGTAGTTGCCGGGTTTGCCGCCCGCGAAATTGACGAGATCATCCTGGATGGTGAGTCCATCGCGGCGCTGTTGCGATTGGATCGGGTCGTTTACACCCGCAGGTGCCCACGCAAACATGACGCCTCCACGGACAAGTAAGTTTTCGATGGGCCGCACGTCGATCTGCGGGAAGAGGGCTGCCGCGTTTGTGAATGAACCGCGCGTCGCAACTGATTCCACCGGGATCGTGGGCGCTTGCAGGTTCTTGAGAAGCGTCACGCCCGCAGCGGCGGCGCGCGCGGTTTGGTACGCGAGGACGTGTTCGAAAAGCAACAACCCGACGTTTGTATCTTCCGAGAAGCGGTACTGCGTGAGCGGCGTCCGACTCGTCGGATCGGAATCGCCCGACGCATAGTCACCCTCGAGGTACAGACTC
>JAHFDX010000761.1 GCA_023248785.1 Myxococcales bacterium | reverse complement strand
CTCCACGTGGATTGCGAACCATGTGTCTCACTCCAAGACTGCCCGCAGAACGCAGCGTGCGCGCAAATCGCGAATGACGCTGGCAATACCTACTGCGTGGCGCCTTGCCCCGATGGAACAGGCTGCGCTCCTGACGAGCTCTGTAATTCGACGCGCACCGCGGAAGGGACGACGTCGCAAGCCTGCATTCCGAAAAGCGGCACATGCCCTAACGCTCCCCCTCTTTCAGGCTCTGACGGATCGTTGATTGAACAATGCGGCGATTTGGTCGGACCGAATGTGCGCGCGGAATGTCACGCCTGCAAGTACGATTGCCAACCGAATGGCTGCTACGGCGGATGGTGGTGCAACACGATGACAGCCCATTGCGAACGCCCGCCGAAAAATTGTCCTTAAATCTGACGTCCTCGCGTGATCAACACTCGCGGCTGCGAACATTCCTGCGCGATGCAACTCGCCACTGTCCGCTTGCCACGACGAGCCCCGCTTCGACTCTTATTTCTTGTCCTTGCCATTCTTCATCTTTTTCCGGCCTGGAATCACATCGCGCAATTTGTAGCCTCCCCGTCATGGCAAGATGCCTGGAAGGGTTTCGGCGCACTCTTCGCCTCGGCGATTTTCGTATTGCCTCTGCGATTGCAAGTTCGCCTCCTTCGGTGGATCGGGCAAGGTGACCGGTCTTCCGTCGATGGACGCATCGTACGTCCGATTGTCTATGCCTCGCTCGGCCTGATCGGCACCGCCATGGTCTGGGCAGGCTGCTCGGCGAACCAACTCACGCCAAACATGGATGCGGGCGGCATTGGTGACGCATCCGTGAGTGCTGCCTGCCCACCCTGCGTGACAGATCAAGACTGCGCGGGTGGCACGTGCGCGCAGCTTGCGGGGGATTCGTACTGCACGCCAAGTTGTCCCAACGGGAATGAGTGCTCCACAGATCGAAGTTGTGTTTCCGCGAGCAGCGTGACCGGACAGCAAGTGAGCGTGTGCGTTCCTCGAAGTGATGTGTGCACGCCGACAAACGCAACAGACGACGCGGGCACCCCCTCGGGTCCATGCGGATCGCTTGTAGGCCCCGACGTGAAGTCAGGCTGCACCGGATGCGGGAGCAGACCAACTTGCCAAGCAAATGGTTGCTACGGAGGCTGGTGGTGTAATACGGCAACGAACAAGTGCCAGTCCCCTCCCTCCGATTGCACGTCCCCCGCAGATCCGTTCGATGCAGGACCCGCGGTCACAGGACAAGTCAACGCGAACGGTGGAGCGCTTTCGCGTCTGCTCTTTGCCGTCGTCGGTGATACAAGGCCCGCGAGTGTAGAAGACACGACGGGTTACCCAACTGCCGTCATCAATACGATTTACAGCAACATCGAAGCGTTTTCACCGCGCCCTGCATTCGTGGTTTCGACCGGTGACTACATCTTTGCATCCGCGAATGGATCGCAAGCAGCTCCGCAACTCGACTTGTACCTGCAGGCACGTGGGCACTATTCGGGAGCGTTTTTCCCTGCCCTTGGAAACCACGAGTGCAATGGATTTACCAATTCGAACTGCGGTCATGGCAACGAGACCGGTATCACGAAGAACTACAGCTCATTCCTCGAAAAGATGCTTGGGCCTATCCAGAAAACAGAACCGTACTACGCGATCAACATCGACGCCGCCGATAAATCGTGGACCTCAAAGTTCGTGTTCGTGGCTGCAAACGCGTGGACGAGCGCGCAAGAGAGTTGGCTTACAAGCACGTTGGCAAAAAGCACGACGTACACCTTTATCGTTCGTCACGAGCCCAAGGCTGCAGACACGGCGCCCGGTGTAAAGCCATCGGAACAGATCATGGCGCAGTATCCCTACACCCTCTGCATCGTCGGCCACACGCACACCTACGAGCATTATTACGGGCGTGAAGTCGTGATCGGAAATGGCGGAGCCCCTCTGACCGGAAGTAAAAACTATGGCTTCGGACTCTTCAGTCAACGGTCCGACGGCGCAATCCAGGTCGACATGGTGGACTATTCGACCGGAGCGACCAACGGGCGGTTTCGCTTTGCGGTGAAACCCGACGGGAGCGTTGCCCCATGAAATCGAAAGCTTGGTTGTGGGCAGGAGCGGGCGCCATCCTTTGCGCGACTCTGGCATACGCACACACCGTAACGACGTCGAACGCGGCTGACGCACGAGAGGCGAAGGTCGAACGCACGCGAACGCACGTCCTTCGCGTACCACGCACACGCGAACGCGTGCTTCTCGATGGCCATCTCGACGATTCCGCTTGGCTCGG
>JAHFDX010000124.1 GCA_023248785.1 Myxococcales bacterium | reverse complement strand
ATGAACAGAAATCGCGTGTCGCTCTGGCCGGTCGAGAGTTGGTTGCTAATGAAGGCGTCACGCGACCAGCCCTGAACTTGCACGGAGTCGGGCAAGCTCCCCACGCCGAAGAATTGATCCGAAAATCGGGACACGCCTTCGTCTGCCTTGCGGCCCCACTTCTGGCTCAGGTTGAGCTCGGTCATGTCGCGGCCATAGGGATTGAGCAGTCCCGCGCCGGACGCATCGGTATGGCAGGTGTTGCAGGCCGTGTAGCCGTGCCGAATCATCCACGGGTAGGCGAGCGCCGGGGACGCAGTCGCCAACACCGCGATGCACACAGCCGTAAGCCACAACAAAAACCGCATGGCGGGGGACTAAAGCAGACTTCGACTTCGGTGAACAAGCAGGAGTGACGAATCCACGCGACCACTGCACTCCGCCACGTCCACTCTACGAACCTAATTTTGCCCAAAATTCCGAGATCTCGCGCCGAGATCGGTTGGCCCGAACCCTGCACTACCCCTTCGCACAACGCGAGGCAGCACCGGTCACTTCAGCCTGCCCCCCACTTTGACAACGACCGGTGCTCCTCGCTTTGCATTTTTGTGGCGCACTCTTGTAGGGATTGTGCAACGACGTCGACATGGATCGCGTCGCCCCCACGCAGCGCCCAAATGAACGCAACGCAGGCACGCAACGATGGCGTGATTTGCTTTTCGTCCACTGGCCCATTCCCGTTTCGGCCCTTCGGCCGCTCATCCCATCGCAACTGTCGATCGACACGTGGGAAGGCGTTGCGTACATCGGCATTGTGCCGTTCGCGATGCACGATGTTTTGCCCACGTTCTTGCCTAAAGCGATGGCGTTCAACTTCCTTGAAACGAACCTTCGTACGTACGTGCACTTGCAGGGTCGCGAGCCGGGCGTGTGGTTCTTCAGTCTCGAGGCGGAGAGTTGGCTCGCGGTTCAAACGGCGCGCCTCACCTTTGGGCTGCCGTATCACCACGCCACGATGCAGATGCAAAAACAAGCATCCGAAGTTACCTATTCGACGCACCGTAAAGCGAGCAACGAGGCGCACCTGCGCACGCGCTACACCATCGACACGAAGCTTGGACCCTCGATCCCGGGCTCTTTCGAGCACTTCCTCCTCGAGCGTTATCTTCTCTTCTCTGTAAAGGGAGGAAATCTATACCGCGGCCAGGTGCACCACACGCCTTATCCTGCGTATCGTGCGGTGGTTCACGAACTCGAGGAGAGCCTCGTGAAAGCAGCCGGAATGCCACAAACTGTGGGCTTGCCGCCCATCGCCCATTACTCACCCGGCGTTGACGTTGAGGTGTTTGCTTTGAAGTCGATCACGAAGGTGTAAGGCTTACGCCGTCGACTCGTTGGGCCGGACGTGAATAAGGCCACGACCTATGCGTCCAAGAGCAGGAGCTTACGCATGAACTTGCATCGAGGAACGCGCCCCGGTTCTGGGCGGTGGATTACGATTTCGATCGCGCTGGTGAGTATGGCGAGCGCCGCGTGCGGAGGCAGCGCGGCCACCGAGGCGTACTACCCGAGGCATCGAGAGTACAGCCCATCGAGTTATGTTCTGCAAACTGCGCCGGGCATAAATAGCAAAGTAGCCCGTGAAGAATTCGAATTTCAGAACGAAAAGGCGCAACTTCTGAGCGAGACAATAACGGCCGGGACGGGCGCCCCGAAAAGTCCGGCACACGTGATGAACGCCAGCCTCCATAGTGGCCATGGTAGCGCCCACGACAGTCGGTCGACGGCAACCCGATCCGCCCCCACGCCACGCATTATCGTCGCGGCCAACGCACCTAAAGGGCAAAAGTCGGATATGGCAACCGATGCGCATGATCCCACGCTCCTCGTCTACACGGCCGGTATCAACCTCGCGGTTTATCAAGTGAGCGACAAGATAGATGCCGCCGAGAAGATTATTCGTGACCACGGCGGGTACCTTTCGAAACGGGGGGATCAGCAACTGACAGTGCGCGTTCCCCGCGATAAGTTCTTCGCGGCCCTCGCGCTGCTCGAAAAGTTGGGCGACGTGCTTCATCGCGACATTCAGGCGCTGGACGTTACTGACGAGTACATCGACCTCGAGGCTCGCCTCAAGAATGCGCGTTCGGTTCGCGATCGCCTCGAAGCACTTCTTTCGCAAGCACCCGTAATCGTTGCCCTCGAGATTGCAAGAGAGCTCTCCAAGGTTACGGAGCTGATTGAGAAAATGGAAGGGCAGATGAAACTGCTCCGACAGAGAATTTCATTTGCAACCATTACGATTTCATTTTCGGCGCACGATTCGGCCACGGTGCAGGATCGCTCGCTTCTCCCGTTCCCGTGGCTGCAGCGTATGGGGCTGCCACCTCTTCTCTCCGTGGAGTCGCAATGAGAACGCATGCCATCGCCCTCGCGTTCGCCGTAGCCGCTTCGGCCTGTGGAACACCGTTTCGCACGGCAACTCCGAACGGGTTCGTCGAACTCGACAATCCATCGGAGTATGACTACCGAGCCATCGCGCCCGAAGGTGTAGCGTTTGCGGTTCGCGCCATCGACACCGAGGGCAAGGGCGACCTAAATTTTTGGACCCGCGCCGTAACGTTGCGCATGCGGCAACTCAATGGGTATGCCGTGATCTCGGAAGCCGATGTCAAATCCAACGACGGAACCGCCGGAAGAGAAATCGTATTTGGCCACGACGAAGGCGGGAAACCGTTCGTTTATCAACTGCGACTTTTTTCAGCCCAAAATCGGCTATTTCTCGTCGAGGCGGGTGGCCCAAAGACCGCATTCGATCAACATCGCGTCGCCGTGAACGACGTGTTGGGTCGCGTCAAGGTGCGGTGCAATTCGTGGCTGAGTCCGGTGCTCGCGTCGCACACCTGCAAGCGGTGGTAGCTGAGCGGGACACGGGATTCGAACCCGCGACATCCAGCTTGGGAAGCTGGCACTCTACCAACTGAGTTAGTCCCGCAAACGTCGGCGAGAACACCGACCGCAGCTGTTATAGTCGATCAGGAACCCGTGCTGAAGCACTTCGTGTACGCGTCGAGTTCGGTCTTGCACCCGTCGTTTGGGGCGGCATAGACCCCGTTGTCGCACGTTGCTTTTTCAAGCTGGCAGCTCGCGAGCGCCTCGTTTTGCGCGGAGCACTTTTGTCCGTAGAGCGTTTCGTACGCCTTCTGTTCTTCTGTGCACGACGCCTTTGCAAGGCCCATGCACTCGTTGCGCTTTTCGCAGGCACGCAGGCTCGCCTTGCCCGAGCACGCAAGTGTTCCAAACGAAAGGGTGAGAACGACGGCGATGAGCTTCTTCATGATCCTCTAGAACGAGTCGCTGGTACCCCTGCACTTTGAATACGCCGCTTGCTCCTTGGCGCAACCGTCGGCCGGCGGAATGAGCATTCGCGAGTCGCATTGGCCTTGAGCCACCGTGCACGTAGCCCACGCGTCGAATTCGGATCCGCACTTGCCTTGCGTCGAGCTGCTGCTGATGACACCGGACGCTTGAAGATCGCTGCAGGTCCTTGAGGGGTCGGAGTTTCCTGCACATTCTTGCATGCGCTCACAATATTGACGAGCCGCAGATTTGCTCCCGCAGCCGGCCGCAATTGAAACTGTCGCAATTACGAATAACAGACTTTTCCACCCCAAAACGTGCATCGGTGCCTTTGGTTATCGCGCGTCCGCACCAAGGGGGGCAAGTGGTTTGACCTCTGACGAGGACACGCATGTCACGTAAAAAAAAACGACCCGAGTCGCCTTGGCAACCCGAGTCGTAGTGCATCGCAGAGAAACCGCACGATGCGTGGTAGCCCTCTTTTTTGGGGGCATGCGGCATGCGAGAAGGACTGCTTCGAACCTTGCGTATCGCCGGTGGCAACGCGCATGTCCCCTCGCACAGCAATTCACTCGCTACGAAAAATTCCTAGCTCGTGAAACCCTCAGATTTAGGGCCGCTGTTACTTTGCATGTTCGTTTCCCTCCTCCAGCGATTTTCGCCGGCACTCCGGGTTGAGCCAACGTCAGCCACGTCAAGCTCGCACTCGTCGAGTGTTTCAATAAAGGAGCGCGGTTCCCAAAGGTGGGTCCTAGCGCCCTCGGTTTTGCAGCCTTCGCGGGCAGTGCCCTGCCGCCGAATCAGCTCGGGAGGAGACCTCCGAAGGACTGCCATAATCAAAGCATACGGCCGGTTCCAGACTTCAGCTACTTGGTCCGCAACAACTCGATTCTATTTGGCGTCCGACGCCGCAGTGTTCGGGCTGCGAGACGACCCGCGTAGCGATCGCGCTCAGCGAGAGAACGCGGAAACAATCAACCGCCTTACAGAAATTGGACTCTGGTCCGTTGTTAAAGGAGAACCGAGGGCAATATTCAGGGGAGGCGAACGTGGGAAACGACGGAATCCAGCGCTCTATGGGGCGTTTTCATCTTGTTAAGCGATGCCTGTGGACCACTACGATCACCACATTATTCCACCCCCTAGCGATCCCAGAGGCGCACGCGTTCCAAGGCCCGTACCACGAAGAGGTCACAAAGAAGGCAACGGCCTATTTCGAATTCGGATCGGAAACCGCGAAAGCGGTGATTACGGGAAACCTCAATGCGGACGCGAAACCGAGCGAACCCCTGATTGGGGAAGGCGAATGGTTCAAGCCTGAGGCCCATTTTGACAACGAGACGTTCAGCGACGGCTCGGCTCGCATCAGGGCGAAGTTCGACTCAGCCGTGGCAAACATTGTGGCAGGCAACAAGGATCTCGCGATCGAGGACATCGGGCGCGCGCTCCACGCGATTCAAGATTTCATGTCGCACTCAAACTTCGTCGTCAATTCACCGAACGATGCGATCGATCTCTTTAACCTGACCGACCCAACGTCGGCGGACCGTGCCAAGGGCGTCGATTGCAACACGGGCAAGGGACCGCTCTCTACCGGGTACTGGTACTACACGGACTTGGAGATCGCACAGACGCTCGCCAAAAAAGTTACGCGCCCATCGAATCGTTGCATGCATGACAAGCTTCACAAGGACAAACCTGACTGCCCTGCAGGCGCCGCATTGCATGAGGTCGCGAAGAAGCGCGCCGTCGATTTTTCGATCGATTTCATCCAACGCATCAAAACGAAGCTCGACAAGCTCCATCCGGGCAAAGGGCTGTTTGATGTTCTGGTGAAGGACGGCGATCGATGCAAGGCCGTGTTTTTAGCGCATCCCGAACTTGCCCTGAAAAAGAAACTAGTCCCAAGGCCAGCCATTAACTGGGGTAACGGGAAGGCGTTCTTTTTTAACGGGGACAAATACACCCGCTACGACATCGCAAAGGGAGCCCCGGACCCGGGATATCCAAAATCCATTGACGCTCAGACATGGCCCGGATTGTGGACGTCAGGAATCGACGCAGCATTGAAATGGAGTTCCGACACCGCGTATTTTTTTAAGGGCAATCAGTACATTCGCTACCGGATCAAGCCAGATGTCGTTATCGACAAGAGTCACCCCTTCCCTGGCTTTCCAAAGACGATCGACGAAAAATCCTGGCCGGGCTTATGGGGAGCCAGCGGAATCGACGCATCTGTCGAATGGGGACCAAGCGGTGGCGCGCTCGGCATTCTCACCAACAAGGCGTATATCTTCAACGGCAACGAGTACGTTCGCTACAGCGTTCTCACTGGCAAAGCTGAGACAACCCACAAGGTGGTTACCGCGCAAAGTTGGAACGGACTCTGCGCGAACGGGATCGACGGCGCCGTTAATTGGGGAAACGGAAAAGTCTACCTCTTCAAGGGGAACTACTATTTCCGCTTCGATGTAAAAAAGGACAAGGTCGATCCCGGATACCCGCAGCCCGTAAATTCGAGCACCTGGCCGGGTTTGTAATCGCGTCTGCACCAAGGGGGGCAAGTCTGACCGCCAATCCATTCTCTGTTCGTTGACTCACTTGCCACCACGAGAAGAACCGACGATGAGTCGGAGGTGGGGGGGCTCGAGCCACTGACGGAGTTGCTTGGAAGTCCAGCGGAAAGGCTGGGCGAGACAGAGTCGCAAGCCGATGGTGATCCAGCTTTGGCGAGGGCCTTTGCGTTTGCAGAGGAGGCGAAGCGAAGGGTCGTTGTGGCCGTCGCGCCGACCGGTAGTGAGCCAGATACGGGCGGCCATTCCCAGGAGCATGACGAAGCGAGCGAGCTGCATGGGATTGCGAAATTGAGTCCAGGACAAGCGAACGCCGAAACGAGCGCCTTTGATGTCGCGGAACTGTTCTTCGATGGTCATCCTTCGGTCGTAGAACGAAAGGATCCGGCCGGCGGGTAGGTCGAATTGGTTGGTGGCAAGCCACCAAGTTTGCTTGGACTTACGAGCACGATAGCCAAATGACGCGGAAGGAATGTTTGGCATCGGAGCGCAGGGGCACGGTACCTAAGTCGCGGATGTGACCTGGTTTGAGGGAAAGGCTTTGCATCGCCACGCTTTGACCCTCGAGCTGCACATGTACGTCACCCATGAGACGCACGACAAACCCCAGCGCATGCTTGTCGATGAGGCAAAGCCAACTGACGCGCCGAAACCCGCGATCACACAGCACAAGGGCGGCCAGCTTGGTGAATCGAGCGCGCAAGTTGCCGCAAGAAGTCATTTTCCCGCGTATTTTGCGACCTTCGCCACACGCGTTGTGCAAAGGCTCGAGCGAAAATTGGAACGGCCCGCTTCCCCGTCACCGCAGCCGCCACCAGCATCCGCAACCCACGGGACCATTCGGTCCAATCGATCGCAACCAAAAGAGGCCGGGGTCGACGGCCACACACCGCCTTCGCCCATTGCGAAACCAGCGTCCCTTCGTCGAGGTGACCGTTGCGCAAAAGCCGGTAAAACCGGTTGATCGCGCCCTGCAACAACGTCCCAAGCCACATCGCCATCGTCGTCGCGATCGCAAACGAGCGCGCTTGTCCTGTCTGCGCTGTTGCTGCGATGACCAACGCTAAACTTCTCTGATGCCGAGGCTCAAACGGTCTCGACACCTCGCGCAAAAAAAGGGCACGTACGAAATGGGTTCACGGTTCGACCTCCGCGGGCTTGAACAACTTCGGTTTCCTCGATGCCGTGGACCTTTTGCAGCCTTTCGGCGCAACGATTCCCTAAGCCCACGGATTTGCTCCATATTCCGAAACCACTTCTGATGGGCGGTCAGGGGGCAAGTGGTTTGACTGCGGCCCGGGCCCGTTACTTGGCAGTGGAACGCGTCGCATCCAGTGAAAATTTCTGGCTACACGGCAGCGCTTGAAACGCTCCGCCAAATTCCGCGATTTGGTCTCGACAGTCCGCTGCAGCGCCTGGCGTGAAATCGTACCGGAGTTCACCGGAGAACGATTTTTCGTCGGTAGCCAGCTCAAGCGACGCAAAGTCGGCCCGTGACAGGATGCATGCACCGAGCTCACGCACCTTATCGGCCTCGCGAACGACGCGCGTGTCCTCGGAAACGAATTCGTAGCTTCCCTTGCTACTTATTCGTGCTTCCACGGGCGTGCCACCCTGGACCCAATAGAGCTTGGCCGTGTCCTTCGACAACTTGACGGTGAAGTCCCAAACGGCGGGTGCCTCGCCGCACGAGTCGCTGAGACGTTTCGCTCGAACCTCGTAGGTTCCGAGGGGTGTACCGGGGCTGGTTGGATCGTGCCCCGACGAGGAGCAACCGGCCAAAAATACGCATCCCGCAAGAATCCTTTGCCGCACCTGATCGTGTCTAACGGCCCTGCGAACAACAGGAAAAGTTTTTGGTGCCGTCCACTTTGCGGGGCCGCTACGGTCGAGCTCGCCTATTTGGCAAGGAAAATCCACTTGAGGGTCGCCCCCGCGCCAACTTCGAGGTACATGCCAGCGGCGGATCGACGGACCGGAATCGTTGGCCCTGCCGGTTGGATTGGCGCAGCCAGACAACGAAATAGAAGACAACTAGGCGACGGAAAACGGAGGCAGACGTGGTGCAAAGTCAAGGTCGATGGATGCGAGGGCGTCTCGCGGGTTTGGGACTGGCGTTGGCGTTGTCTGTCACAACGGGCGGCCTCCAAGGGTGCGCCGGCGAGCGCGATCCGATCAACCGGGTTCAGCCGAACTACACCGCGAAGACAACCTTCGTACATCCTGGCGCCGATGGATCGTTTCGTGATCAGAGTGACAGCTGGTACTTCCGCGCCACGATCATCGATGCTCCCTCCACGCACGCGGGCTTCTTCGTCGGCGCAGCGGGCGAGATGTGGCGCGTCAAGTGGCGGATAGAAGAAACGTTGCTCATCGCCTATCGCGAAGATCCCGATATTCTGGGCTCAGGCGACAAGAGCGGCGGCACCGTCGCAGCGTTCCCGATCACGAGCCACTTCGACATTCGTCGCGACTACAACGCGTCGACAGGCGAAGAAAATAACGTGGTCGTCGAAAACACGAGCGACCGCCCTTGGTACCAGCGCGAGTACATGCGGGTTGATTGGGCGAAAAATGTAATCAGTGAAAAGCAGTTTTCGTTCCCCGCACTCGAGAGCATCAGCGCGGCGAACTACTTCGTCCAAGATTCGAACGATGCAAACCATCCGGTGTTCGAAGACGGTTACTTCGACATCACCGCACGCTACACAGTGAAGGCATCGGAGTTGAGCTGCATCTACCTGCATCGGCAGGGACTTCAGGGCGACCCGT
>JAHFDX010000123.1 GCA_023248785.1 Myxococcales bacterium | reverse complement strand
ACTCGAAGCCAATGTCACCACCAAGGTGAAGGAGGGTATTCAGCATGAGCACCCGAACCGATCCGTCAACGCGGTCGCGGACACCGTCGGCGTAGCCCGGAAAAACGGATACTCCGCCGTGCACGAAATAGGCGACGCTCGGGTGACGGCCCCTCCATCGGTGATACACCCCAGTCGCCACGCCATGACCATCGTAATATCGCCATTCGTAACCGACGAAGATCCCTGTTGCTCGTTTTTCGTGTACGGAGAAGGGCCAGACGAGCCGGAAGGCGGCCGACGGTTCCAGCCCAATGAAGCCACGCGGCGTACCCCAAAGAGAGTCCGAAGCGCGCTGGTAAAAAAAATACGTGATGTCAACACCACCCGTTGCGAGCAACCCCACGTGGCCGAGCGAAATGCGGAGCCCGGCTCCGATGCCGACCAAGTTCGCTTGAGCGACGAACGCGAACGGCTTGCTGAACGGCGTTTCCGCGCGTGCTTGGCCGGATGCCAAAGAGGCCGCAAGACCTGTTCCGATCGCGACGCCGATGCACGCCATTGTGAAAGCGCGCTCAAAGAGAGAATTGATACGCCGCACTCGCAAGATGATCGTAGCCTACTCATCACAGAACATGAGTGTGCTCTTCGGTAAAGACACCGTCTCCATTGGTAGCGCACCGAACAACGACATTGTCCTTCAGGGCCCCGGAGTAGCGCCTGTTCATGCGCAAATTGTAAAGCAACAGGGTCAGTTGCTTTTCGTCAACGTGGGCGCGGGGCAGTGCTTTGTAAACGGCTCCCCGCTTGCTCCGAATCAACCCGTTCCTTTTGATTTCCGAACGCAGTTTGCGGTGGGGCAGGTGCCGGTCCCGCTCTCGTCACCAGCCATCGTTGCGATGATCATGAGTCCCGGTCAGGCCCAGGTGCCGCGTGGCCAACTCATTCTCGGCCGCGACGTGGCGAGAAGCTCCCTTGCCATCGCGCACCCCGCGATCAGTGGGCTACACGCGACCATTGCTCTCGATCGGATGATGGTGATCGATCACGGGTCAACAAGTGGCACGTACGTGAGCGGGCAACGCTGCCCACCCGAACAACCAATCCCACTTGATCCAAATGGGATCTTGGCCCTTGGCCCTGTACCCGTTTCGGTCGCGTTGCTCATGCAATTCCTGGGACTCCCTTCGCCAAGTGGGCCCCCGCCGGCGGGTAACCTTGCTCAAGGTGGCTCGGGACATCCGCGGCCGGCACCTGCACAGTCGCCCGCGATTTCGCCACCCGCCGAGGGTGCGCCCGCCCGAAAACACCGCACGGTCATCGGCGAACTGTCGATGGACCAACTCGCGAGCGCGATCACCATTGGTCGAACGCCCGACAATCAAATCGTTGTCCCGCATCCGCAGGTCTCTAGCAAGCACGCGGTGATCATCAAACAAGGCGAGCAACTCTTTCTCGAAGACAAAGGATCCGCAAACGGCACATTTGTACGGCACCAGCGTGTGACTCCGGGCCAACGCATCCCGATTTCGAATGGCGAGAAAGTGTTCATCGGCCCCATGCCGGTGATCATCCAAATCGCCGGCGCGCGCCTAAACGTTGTCGTCGAAGATCAACAGCAAAACTGGGCGGGCAAACCGCTCTACGAAATCGAAGCGTGGGACTTATTTCTTGAGGTCCCCGATCGCGATCAAAAAGGGCAGATGAAAACCCTGCTCGATCGCGTGTCTTTTAAGGCACTCCCCGGCGACATGATTGCGCTGATGGGACCATCAGGTGCTGGAAAAACCACGCTCCTCATGACCTTGAACGGATACCTCCCACCGTCCGGTGGGCAAGTTCGAATCAATGGCGAGGATCTCTATGCCATCTACGACGCGCTTCGCGGATCGATCGGCTACGTCCCCCAGGACGACATCGTTCATCCCGAGCTCACGGTGTTCGAGGCCGTCAAATACTCGGCGCGATTTCGTCTGCCGCCTGATTACTCGGAAGACGAGATCGATCGTCGCGTCACCGAGACGCTCAAGGATCTAGGCCTCGAAGCGGTGATGAATCTGCAAATCGGAAAGCCCGAAAAGAAGGTTCTGTCGGGTGGACAACGCAAGCGCGTCAACATCGCCCTCGAGCTGGTCACCGATCCGGTCATCCTCTTTCTCGACGAGCCCACTTCCGGCTTAGCAGCCGACGACACAACCGCACTCATCAACCTCCTGTCCGATCTCGCCAAGCGTACTGGCAAGACGATCATCATGACGATTCACCAGCCCGCGCGCGACGAGTACGAGAAATTCAACGTCGCTTTCATCATGGGATACGGAGGCATCCCACTGTATTTCGGCCCGACGGGCAACGCGTCGTACGAGTTCTTTGGCCGAATTCAACCCGCGCGAACCGTTGATAACCCGCGCGACATGTTTGACATGCTGAATGCGCGCGAGCGTGGCGTGCTCGAGCAAATGAAAGCCCACAACCCGAACACACCCCGTGGCATCGCGCGTCTTGAAGCCGCAAGGCAATGGCGAGTGGAGTTTTTCAATCCAAACAATCCGGTCTTTCAACAGATGTTCTCAGGGCGTCGCGCCGTGGGGCAGCAACAAGCTCAACGAGGTTCGCCTGGCCGTCCGGATGTTGCGCTTTTCCGTCAGCTCACGTTGCTCTTCTCTCGCTACACGAAAATCAAAATGCGCGACCGTGCGGGGGCCGCAATCATGTTCCTGCAGGCGCCAATTATCGGCATTCTTCTCGCCATCGTGTTCGGAGGGCAAAAACCGAGCGTCCCATTTTGGTGCATCGGAGCGCTCCAAGAACTGTCGACCAAGACGAACCAGGCATCCGAGCATAGTCAGAATCTACTGGCGAGCATGTCGGCAACGAAGGACAACACGGTCGCGATGTTTTTCGTCGTGGTTAGTTGCATCTTCTTTGGAACGAGCAACTCTGCGCGTGAAATTGTAACCGAGCGGTCGATCTATTTGCGCGAGCGGATGGTGAACCTCTCGCTGCTCAACTACGTGTTCTCGAAATACGTCTTCTTGAGCCTCGTTTGCATCATCCAGTGCAGCATGCTTCTAGGCATTGTGTTCTTCGCACTCGGATTTGAAGGAGGACCGCTCGCATTCGGGGCAGAACTTGCCAACCTCATCGCCCTTGCAATGAACGCGACTGCTGTCGGTTTGCTCATCTCTACCTTTGTCACGTCGGCAGAGGCCGCCATGGCACTCACCCCCATTGCGCTCATTCCGCAAATTGTCTTGGGCGGCATCATGGTTCCCATGACGTCGACCACAAATCCCATCATCAAGTACTTGATGTATGTAATGCCCTCTCGTTGGGGGCTCCAAGGGACGACTGCCCACGAACGCGCGGCCATTACCGGCGACAAAGCGTGGAACGTGGATCTGCACAACCCCGGCCTGACAAGCCTCCCCGACTTCATCCAAAACGGGAAGTTCGAGTGCGCCCGCGCGCAGATCGAGAGTGACACGCTCGTTGGCGCCTGGGGCTTTACGGATTGGCAGAGCTATTGGCTTCCCCCGGTTGTGTTGTTTGGAATGACGGTTGTTATGGTCGTTTTCCTGCTGATCATCCTGAAAAGGCGCGACCCCGTGTAATGATCCGGACGGTCACCTGAGCCGTCCGCGTCTAACCTCGAGCACAAAAACATCAACCGCGGTGAGTTCCTGTAAACTAATGCTGCAAGATGGTGCACAGGGTGGAACCGCGTGTCACATTGACGCCTCACCTGGGTGGCGAAGCTAGGCCGCAATTGGCGTAGTGAGTTACACCCAGCCGCCCAAGGGTGGTGCTGATGAATCTCATGCAATTGCGGTTTGTGCCTCTGCCTCTCGTCTTGTGCACCGCCTGTGCGGGTGCCTCATCCACGGAATCTATGGCAGAGCGCACGGGCTCGCAGTCCGAGGCTGTGATCAACGGCATTTCATCCGATGCAACGCAAGACGCGGTCGTAATGTTCGTCCATGCCGACCTGAAGACGTACGACTTCGGCGGCTGCACTGGCACGATGCTGAGCCCCCGCATCGTTCTTACCGCAAGGCATTGCGTATCAAAGACCGATCAAGGTGCCTTGTGCGACCGCGAAGGCAATCCCGTTTCGGCAGGACGTGTGTACTCCAACATGGCGCCCGAAACCATGTACGCCATCAAAGGTAGTTCGCCGGATCTCGCAGCGATTTATCGCGGCAAGCAAAAACCCGACGGCCAAGGGGCAAAACTCTTCGTGCCCGACTCATCCACGATGTGCAACTCGGACATCGCGCTCGTGGTACTGAAGGAACCCGTCAAGGACGCGCTCATCGCGCCACTTCGGCTCGATCACTCACCGGCCCTCGGCGAGAAGGTCACTGTTGTTGGATGGGGAGTGACCCAAAGCGGTCAAAATGCGAACACACGGCAACAACGCACCGACGTAGAGATCCTCGAGGTGGGGCCAACGCTCAACCGTGGTTCAGAAGTGGGTCCCAAAGAGTTCATCGTCGGGGAGAGCATCTGCTCGGGCGACAGCGGCGGTCCCGCGCTTTCCAGTACAGGCGCCGTGCTTGGGGTCGTGTCGCGCGGCGGCAATGGTGAGTCCAATCAGAACAACCCCGCAGACAGCTGCACCGGGCCCAACGCGCGCAACACCTACACCCAAGTGGCTGGCTACAAGGATCTCATTCTCGAGGTGTTCGCATATACGGGCGAGAGCCCTTGGTACGAAGGCGGCGTGAAGCCTGGCTCGAGGAACAAGGACGAGGAGTGCACGAACAACGCCGATTGCGGTTCGCAGTTCTGCGTCGAAAACAAGTGCACCGAAAAGTGCGTTGACGATACCAGCTGCGGCTCAGGCACAGTGTGTGACACAGGCAGTGGCATTTGCGTTGCTGCACCGCCCGCCGAGGACTCCACCGCGCTCAACGCAGACGGTAGCCAAACGGTTCACGGATGTTCCACGACGGAAACCAGCTCGCCGGCATCTACTGTGACATGGCTGTCTGGTCTTGCGCTTGTTGGCCTTCTGTCACGCAAGCGAAGGTCACGTTAAGCCCTCTATTTTGCCGTAGAACCCAAAACCGGCATGCGGCCCTTCGGGTCGTCCATGAGGTTGCGTGTAAATTGTCCGATCATCGCGTACGCGTCGACATCGGTATACGCGGCGAAGTGCCCGTCGTGCCCCGGCGTCGGCACGACCTGAACAATCGCGCCCGATGCGAGGCCGGCCGCCAAATTTCCTGACGTGCCCTCCGTCGGGACCACGAGATCACCGAGCCCACCAAATGCAAGCTCGGGAATCGGCCTGATACCTGGCGCCAAGCGCGGAAGCCCAGCTGCGACGCCGAGAAGCTCCATCGACCGCGGCGGTGTGAAATGATCGCCGGTTCCGTCGGCCGAGACTCCAACATACTGGAGCACACTCTTCGGTGAGAATCCCGATCGCGGACGCTGGAAAAAGTACGGCGCGTAGTTGTACGGGTCCGAAGCATCTGCAATCGTTTGCGCGAGGGCGATGACCGGATGAAACAGGCTGAGCTCTGCCTTCTCCTCGGCCGTATGAAGTTGCAAGAACGTTTTAACGAGACCCGCCACGCTGGGTTCGGGTTCGGTTTTTTCGAGCAGTGCATTGCCAATTAGTCCGCCGGCGCCACTCAACACACCGCCACGCGTTTGCTTGTCCGCCGCCAAAAACAACGGACCATTGAGCCCCCCTTGCGAGTGCCCGATGAACACCATGCGCGTTGCATCGAAGTGAACTTCTTGTCCCGTGCGCGATACGTTCGGCGGAATCACTGCCTTCGACACCGAAAAGAGGCGCGCCTGTTGAACGACATCGATCGCGGCTTGTTGCGGATTCGAACGCAACGCGATGACGTTGTTTACATTGAAAAAGTAGACGTTAACCTCCGATTCCTTGCCAGGGGGAGGAGCGCCGGGGCGCGTTCCGTGAAAGATCTGATCGATCCCCATCGAAGCAATGCACTGCTGCGCGAGCACCTTCGCAGGACCCGAACCGCCGAGCACGCTTCGATAGTCACCACCCGTGCCATGCGCATAGAGGACGATGGGGTACCCTTCGGTCGGAGATGGGCACTTTGTGGCGTTCGGAATCACGAGCGCGAACCTCAGCTGAAAAAGGTTCTGTACTTGTGGTTTGCCTTGGGAAAAGACGAATCCCCCTCCGTCCGCGGCATTGAAGTAGGGCGCCGTGCCCGCCTGGTAGTTTGGCGATGGACCGTAGACGGCTTCGTAGACGTCGTAGTCACTCTTGTGGTCCTCGGACTGCGCCTTCCAAGATGACGAATCGATCTGCGGTGGCGCCACGTTCGCGTGAACATCATCGGTAAGGGCAAACAGATCCTCGGTGGGATCGTTCGTCGTGTATACCGTCATGTGCGCGATCGTGCTCTTAAGCACTCCCGCTGCTTCGATCTCGGAAATGGCACTTGCAAACGCCTTTGCGGCACTTTCGGTTCGTGAAGACGCGGACGCGATTCCAAGCACCTCTTGGAGATCTGCATTCGCGGAGACCGGCCGGCCGTGCGTATCGTGAGCACCTGTCGTAACTACCACCGCGTATTTATTCTTCGCGCGCAGCGGATACCCGAACGCCGGGGCCACGGAGAGCGTGTTTGCAAGCCAATAGACGCCTTGGTTCGCGCGCCAGTACCACTCGATGAGTTTTCGTTGGCCGCGCTCGGGCGACGCCGGATCGATGTCGATGAGCTGTACGGTCGCATCCCGCGCGAGGGCCTTCTGCGGTGTCTCTGGAAGGGACAAGGGATCGAGCTCGCCCGTGAAACGGAGGAACGCAGCCGTAGATGTCGAGAACCCCTTCAAGAGGCCCTTCGTGGCTGAAATGTAATCGTTGATGAGTAGAACCCCATACGGGTTGTAAAACCCTTCTAGGCGAATACTCCCATCGGTTTCACGCCGCAGATCGTTTGGGAACGGAAGGTCGAGCCACGTTTCCGCGGACAGCTCTGTAAGCGCCTTTGGAACGTAGAATAGCGCCTCAGCTTGTTGCGACTTGCTCTGCGCGGGAACCTGTTCCACCGTGCACGCGCCCGTCAGCAACCAAAATGCGCTGGTGAACCCACCTGTAATAAGCACCCTCGACATGTGCAACAAGGTAACGGAGAGCGGAACGCAGTGCCACTGCAAGAGCTTACCAACCCTAGCTTTTGGTCCCATAATGCGATGCGCAGCATGAGTGAGGGAACCCACCCGCGCCCCGACTTTGCAAAACATTACCCGCCCGACCCCCACCTCGAGCGAGCTCTTGCGGCTTACGTCGCTGGAGATTTTGCGAAGGCGGGTCGATGTGCACGTGCGCTACGTGCGCACGAGGACCCAACGATTCGCGCTTCGGCGATCGACCTCGAAGGCCGAACGCATCCCGCAAGACTAAGTGTCGCGCTGCTTGGTCTTGCCGTAACGATTGCGATCGCTGTCGCAGCGTATTGGCTCGTCCGCGGGCGGTAGGTACGTATCACTCTGCCGCGGTGGCGGCCTGCGACGTGGGCCTCACAACCACGCCGGACTCGATTGCGCCGTGCGACCACGTGGGACGAAGGCGAGGTGCCACAAAATGTGCTGTGAATTCACTCGACGGAAACATCTGAACGAATCGCGGGTTGGCGCGCACGCGATCGACCAACGTTCGCTCCAGGATCATCGAGTTGTACTGCGTCGCCCCGAACTCGGGCGTGTTCGAGTTGATGATGAGGTCGAGGTCTTGCCGACGACACATCTCGCGCATGCCTGGAAGGCGGCTCTCGAGAGGCGACCAATTGTCTGCGCTTGTGCCATTTTCGCTGATGCCCCAAATGCCGCTTTCCGTGTTGAGAAATAGGGTTTGATTACCCGATGTGTGGCCCGGCGTGCGAAGGAGCATTACGCCATCGCCCAACTGGAGATCGCCCGATGTGAAAGCTACGCGCGCCGTAGACACGTCGCGCTTTCCATCGGCGATAAACCACGCTGCCTGCCACGGATGAAGATTGTCCCAGTCATCCCATTCGCATTGGGGCGCAAGAAGAACAGATTTTGGAAATCGAGCTTTCCACCTTCCATCGATGGTGCCCAAGAGCGGGCGCACGTCTTGCGTGTGAAAATGATCAAACGCAACGTAATCGATATCTGCGTTGGCGATGCCTACGCGGGCCATCTGCGTCTCGAGCGATTCGTAACGTTTGGCGGTCACATGCTCGATCGCACTTGGAAGTGTTGCCGCGAGGCGCATAAAATACGGCGTTTGACGAGCCGCCTCGATATCGCTCGGGTTGAAGAGCAAGTGTTTCAGCTCGCCCTGCTGCAGAAACTGCACAAGGACTGCACGATGCGTCAGCAGCACAAAGGGCGAAAGCGTTCGTACCACACCTTGGAACGCATACTTCGTTGGGTACGGAAGCGTCCCTAGTGAAAACGTTCGCACCGACACGACCCGTGGCCCACTCTGAGCACGCTCATGCAGGCGCTCGGCCGCGACACGAAGCGCGCGCGCCTGTGAACCGTGCGCCTTGTGCGCCCACGCGTCGTTGAGATCGGTGATGGGAGTTATCCCCGAGAGAAGTTCGATCATCGGCAAAGGGTACCAAAAAAGGGCCCCGAACGGCGCTCACCCTAGAACTTAACCGCCATGCCCACACTCACGGGCGCGGAGTACTCGCCGTTAAGCAGACTGAACGTCGGTATGTCAACGCGTGCCGAAATGTCGAGCGCGAC
>JAHFDX010000122.1:4183-8713 GCA_023248785.1 Myxococcales bacterium | reverse complement strand
AGTTTTGCCACGTGCGCTTAGAGCAAGTGTTAGGCCCATGCACGCGAAAACTAGCGCTGCGAAGCCTAGATGCTCTTTGCGTTCGAACAGCCATCCCACCGAAGGTGCGTTTGCAAACAGCACGCGCTTCACACGGATCCGGTACGTCGGATATACGAACATCCCGAGACTCGCAGTCGCGGCGAGCAGTGTTGTCCCGACACCCGCGAGAATGATCCGCGCGCGCGTCGGACGTCGCAACAGAAACACCGCATGCAAGATCGCCGCGGTGGCAAGCACGCCAAGGTGACCGTGAATGTGGGCCAGCAGTCGCGGAAGATCCATCCTCGCGCGTCCAGTGTGGCACCGGCCTAACCGAGTTGCATCCTCTGCGTTCACTGCACAGCGATCGTATGGTACGAGGGACTCTGGATGTCGTTGCTCTCCACCCTTAAGGGTCAGCCAATTGCGCAGCGGACACTTGAGCAAGCCCTTATGCACGGCAACGTGCATCACGCGTATCTGTTCGATGGACCCGACGGGGTGGGTAAAGAACTCGCCGCCTTCGGCCTTGCGCAAGCGCTTGTGTGCGAACATCCGACGCTCGACCGTCTCGCGTGCGGGGTATGCAGCGCGTGCATGCGCGTACCACCTCGAGGTGAAAAACGTCTGGCAATCCACCCCGACGTAGTCGTGCTTGAGCGTGGGCTCTATGAACCCCCACAAATTGGGCGACGCGCGCCAGAGGTCACCGAAATTTCCATCGACCAAGTGCGCACGTTGGTCCTTTCCCGATCCCAATACTCGGCGCACGAAGGGCGAGCGCGTGTGTTCATTGTGCGGCGAGTAGACGAGCTCAGCATCGCCGCCGCCAATGCGTTGCTTAAGACTCTCGAGGAGCCGCAAAACGCAACCCACTTCGTACTATTGACGACGCAAATTGGGTCGCTCCTTCCGACCATTCGGTCCCGCACACAACGGGTTCGTTTCGGCACATTGCCAGTTGCAATTATGCACGATCTTCTTATCGAGCAAGGCGTTGCAAGAACCGACGCCGCGCGCATTGCCTCGCTGGCCGACGGCAGCATGAGTCGAGCCCACGCCCTGCGAACGGCAGAAGGCGATGCCATGAGCGATCTTGCCACACGTGCGCGAGCGGCAGTCGACTCGCCTACCCTCGAGTCCGCTCTAGCGATCGCCGAGGATCTTAAGCGAGCCTCGCGCGACGATGCGCGTCGAGCCGTAGACCAACTCGCGCACGCACTGAGCGTTGAGGCACGCATGCTCGTCGGCACGCACGAAGGAGATCGTGCAGCTCGTCGTTACGAAGACACGCAGCAAGCGATCAAGGCATTCGATCAAAACGGTTCGGTGCAGCTCGTCACCGAAATACTGTTCATCAATCTACAGAAGGCGTAGCCGGGTCGGCGCGGCCCCACACATCGAGGAGCGCCTCGGGGCCCAAACGTGAGCCCTCCCACAACCATGGGCGTCGCCCTACGGCTAAGAGTGCGACCCGGCCATGGGAATCCTCGTAGAGACCGACGATAACTTCGTCTTCCAGCGCGGCGGCGCCTTCCGTCCGTCCTACGTGTACAACGTTGAATGGCAATCGGCGAGAACGCTGAAACACACGCGTTCCAAGCATGATGGTGCTCGGTGCCTCGCCAATCACGCCGAAACCATCCGGTGGATGACAAACGTCAAGCCACAGTCGCTGCTCACCGTCTATCCACAGTACAACGGTGTCGGCCTCCGCAAAGACGAGCACTGCCACAGGCCGCTCCTCCACGAGAACCCAGGCGTGCGAGAGCACCAGTTCGTGGCCATCATTACGAACGAGCACATCACCGGGGGCGATCGAAAACTGAGCGCGCATGTCCTCAACCGAGATCGTGGGTCTTGGACTCTTCGCCTCGTCCTCGATCGTTCTCGGGGGCGCTCGCGGAGGAACTCTCGCCGCCTCCCTCTGCCTCACGATGTGCCGGACAACGAACCCGGCAACTACGGCGCCCGCACACGCGGCGGCATAAATCAACATAGTGCAATCGAGGCTATCTCACTCCGCTTCGTTTCGAATACGGACAGGAGCAATTGCGAACGGTGAAACACTTCTTCGTACCAATGAGGCCGTTCGGCGGAACCTTCCGGCACAAGAGCCCCAATAACGGCCACCACTTCACACAATGAAACAAGCGAGCTCATGTGTCCTTGCGTCACACCACCAATCGCGACCAATGGGACGCCCGCCTTGGCTGTATGACGGTGCGCTTCACGTAGTCCCTCGAGGCCCACAACGGGCTCAGGGCGCTCCTTTGAGGTGGTGGCGAAGATCGGTCCATAGGCGATGTAATCCGGGCACCCCAAAAGAGCACGCTCAAGTTGACCTGGTGAGTGCGTGGAAATGCCAACTCGAACGCCGGGAGCCACACGACGCACATGCTCGAGCGACATATCGTCTTGGCCAACATGCACCATGTCGCATCCACCAAGCACGGCGCAGTCGGTGCGATCGTTGACCACCAAACGCACCCCTTTCGCCCTGCAGCGTGGTCCGAGCTCTCTCAACAACGCCAATAGTTCGCAGGAAGCCCACGTTTTGGCGCGCACCTGCAACGCGAATGGCATCGCCTCGATGACGGCGTCCGCAAAGCGGAGAGGATCAGCGGCGTGGCGCTCGAGGGTACCAATATTAAGGATCGCGTAGAGGCCGCGCATCACTCGCCTCGATAGGGAGGCCTCCTCGCGGAGTCAATCTGTCACGCTGTCACCCTAACGGATGAGGCGTAGATGAACGACACGCGAGACCCGCGGTTTGTTTTTATTGAGTGGCGAGTCGACTTCCAATAAATCGCCGCGACAAAGCTCGTCCCATGCCGCATTGGATGGCGTTATGTCGCGATCCAAACGATCGACCTTGGTTGCCGCGACTTCGCGCGTCTCCCCTTGCGCAAAATACCCGCAAAGATGGAGTTCTCGCTTCCCCTTCGAGATCATCGCGCGTGACACAACACGATACACTGCACTTGTCGGAGGAAGACTCGCAACTCCGCGCGTCGAGAGAATGACGTACGAAAACGTGATACCCTCGTATCTAAGTCCGGCCGCACGCGCCACCGGGACAAGGTATTGGGGAAGAGCGAGGTCCACATCTTCGTGACACCAGTCGCTCTCCCGCAAAAGGGCCGGGCAGCCCGCACGGTGCACGCACGGGCCATGAATAGAAACATGTTCATTGGCGAGCACCGCATCGCGCACCTTATGGAGGTGCCGCGACGTCGCGCGGAGAGCGGGTTCCACGATCACAAGAAACCCACTCGATTCGAGTTGCGCGAGCAGTGACGTAACAAGGGTCGCATGCTTGGTAACGCGCTCTTCACCTGAGAGCTCCACATCGAGCTCCGAGAGCACCTGGCCAAGCAGAACAACGTCGTACGAGCGCGACTCAACGTCGCTCCACGTTCGTACCAGGCCCGTGTGCACAACAAGCTCAACATCCCCCTGCCTTGCAACGTTGCGAACCAGCGCGGCGTTGAGATCAAGCGCGTCGCGGTCGGTATCAATAGCATCCACTTCGATACGGCCTTGCTGCCCCAAAAGAGCGAAGGCACGCACTAGCCCCCAACTCGATGCGCCGAGTCCCGCCCCTAAATCCAGAACTCGCAGTGGTCGGTCTGACGGGAGGGCGAGGGCTCTTCGTGAGACCACTTCGCGAACAGCAAGCGTTACCTTCGGCACGTCGCGCACAAACGAAAACACGAGCCGAGCGCCGAGCCACTCTCGCTTGGGCCGCGACAGGGCAGCGCGGGTCACATCGTTGTACGCGGCAGAAAGCTCCGCGAGCGATTTGCCAAGGCGCACCACATCATGGCTCGTTGCCCAATTTCGTGCGCGTGCAAGCTCATCGAGTACGTCTCTCCATTCATCGCCAATGTGAGCTCGCAGAAGCGTTTCCAACATGAAGTCCTGTGTTTGCTCCAACGTGCGCCCCGTGGCAAGGTGCGGCTTCCATGCGCCTTGCCCGGTTCGTCTTGCTGCTCTCGTTTTGCACAGGCTGTCCTGCAGCGATAAAGCCTCCCCAATCGCCTTTTCCAACCGCGCGCGATGCCATCACGCGGATGCGTGCATCGGTTGCGTGTGGGGAGCGTCTTCGCGGTCAGGGCAAGATCGATGTCATGCAACGTGGGGAGCGATTGAAGCCCGATGTGCAGTTCTCGTTATGGCGTCCAGCAAAATTACGCATGGATGCCGTTATTTCGTTCGGTGCCGCGCTGGGCACGCTGACAAGCAATGGAACCCGATTCGCATTTACAAACTTTCGCGATCGCGTGTTCTTTGTGGGTGAACCTAGCGCGTGCAACATTGCCAGGTTTACGGGCGTCGCGCTCCCGGCCGGAGTGATCATCGACTTGTTGCGAGGAGTGGCGCCTGTGGTTCGTTACAGCGATCCAGAGGCAACCATTCGCTGGGACACGCACGGCTACTACATTGTCGAGCTTGAAGGAAACGACCACGCCCACGAAGTGATCCACCTTGCCCTGCATCCGGACG
>JAHFDX010000122.1:0-4173 GCA_023248785.1 Myxococcales bacterium | reverse complement strand
CAAGGTCGTCGTTACACAATCCGGTTACACCCTCTACGACGCAACACTCGATGGGCACGCCACTGCGAAGACCGCGGTAGACGACGTAGACGCCTTCGCGAGCGAAACCGCACTGCGTCCCGGCCCCGAATGTACGGCAGACGTACCGCGAAAGGTGTCCATCGAGGTGCCCGAAAGCGGCGATTTGCGGCTGACGTACGACGAGGTCGAGTGGAACCCGGTGTTCTCCAATCAAACGTTCGAACAGATGCCCGGAGCCAGAATGAGAACTGTGCCAGTTACGTGTTCGAAACCGTAAGCGTCGCAAGAATCTCGTCGCAACAATCCGTGATGATGTAGTCAACGCCCAGATTGAACAGGTCCGCGGCCTCTTGTGGATTGTTTACCGTCCACGCGCCAATTCGAAGGCCGCGCGCCTTAAGAGTGCGAATGATGTCCGGATCGGTTTGAACACGCTCGAGATGAACGGCAAACATGAGCGCGGAATGACATGCGCGCCAAAGCCATCGCGAGTTGCGCGCCTGCGCGGACGTGAGTTGCGCTACACGCTCTGTTGGCAAGAGTGCGCGCATCATCGCGACAATCGCGGGGTCAAACGACGAGATCACAAAGTCGACGCGACTCGAAGCCACCGCCCGCGCGACCTCTTTTGCGAGAGCCCTGCGTGACGGCACATCTTGTTTGAGCTCAATGTTCAATGACATGTCTTGCTCTCGCGCCCAGGCGAGAACTTCTGCGAGCTCAGGAATCTGTCCCGGCTTTACGAGTTCGATGCGTGACAGGTCGAAGGTCGTCAGGTCGTAAACACGCCGTAAATCTCTGCCTGACGTCATGCGCGCGAGGTCTGCATCGTGAAACACCACAACGCGTCCGTCACCCGCAAGGCGGACGTCGAACTCCACGGCCTTGGCACCTCGTGCACGTGCCTCTTCGAATGCAGCCAATGTGTTTTCCGCGGGCCAATCCTCACCACGGCCTCCGCGGTGTCCTACGATTCGCTTCCCGCTCTCAAACCTACTGCCCGAGCTCATCGGCAATCGATTGGGCAAGTGCTCTGGCCGTTTCAACTTCATGGGCAGGCATCGAGATCGCACCTACTACCGGATGCCCTCCCCCACCATGGCGCTCGCAAATGCCCGCAATGTTGTGTGTGCGCGCGGTCTTTGCCCATGGGTTGTAACCGATTGAAATCTTGCACTTGGTCTTCGAGCGACTGAGCAAGACCGAATACACGCTATTTGGGTAGAGTGCGTACGTAACGAATTTTGCAGCAACTTCGATTTGCACATCGCTCAGATCGACAAGCACGACCCCGCGCACTTCCTTCGCCCGGTCGCTCACGAGCTTCACGTAATTTTCGAACCCACGATGAATGGGCTCGAACATTGACTTCACGACGGCCGACGACGCCACGCGCTCTATCGGTTGCTCGAGCAACTGTACAACGAGCTCGGTGAGAAACGCGTCGTCGCCATGGTGTTCGACGACCGTCATGAGTTGAAGAACGGGGTCCTTACGCGAGACGGCCATTTCGGCGTTCGGAAAGGCCGCCGAGTCGATCATGTCGGCCCACCGCACGAGCTCCCGAACAGGTTCTAGGTCGAGCCCAAACCGCTCGCAGCCAATGTCGGCAATCAACTTTGTGCACGACGTGTACGCCCCGTCGTGAAACATCTGGCGAGGTTCCACGTTCGATGCAGTCTCATAGGTGGGTCGGTCGTCCTTGCCCGGGAAGGCGGTCACGTGGTGATCGAAATACCAAGTGAGTGCTTTTGAAGGACTAAAGCGGAAGTCGAGGATCGCGTTGATGTCGCCGACAAGGAGCTTTGGATCGACGCCATTAAGACCCGGGCCGTAGCCACACGAGTGGTAGCGATAAAGAAACGGCTCGTCCGGGTTTAGGTGCCGAATGAGGCGAGTGAAGAGTACGGCTGAGCTCAAACCATCAAAGCAGTGGCCATGGGTGGCTACAACAACGCGTCTGGACATCTTCACGTCGAATATCATGGGTTGATGCGGATTCACCACCTCGCATTGCGAACTCGGAACGTTGAACGATTACGTGTGTTTTACACGCATATCGTTGGGCTCGTGGAAGTTCGTGACCGGTCAGGCGGCGTGTGGCTCGATGCAGACGGAACCGTCGTCATGATTGAAGAGGCTATCGAGTCAGAACCTCTTCCTTCGCCCACTTCAATGGAGCTCATTGCATTCGCCATCGAACCAGAGGAAAAATCACAACTCCTCGAGCGTCTTGACGCGAACAGCTGCGAGGTTGAGTCGAGGACCGATTACACGCTGTATGTGCGCGATCCCGATGGGCGCCGAATCGCATTTAGTCACTACCCCACCATGCCCACTCTCTGAGGCCTATTTCAGCCAATTGGTGCGGAGATCGAGTTCAAGCCTCTGACGATCGAGCTGCTCCTTTTCGCGTAGGACCGCCTGCTTCCACTCTGCGTTGTTTGGGTCCTTCTGCTGCAGCCACCCGTACGCTTCAAGGGCTTCGCCATGAAGGCCACTCCGTTGTGCGTGCTCAGCTACGCAGCGCATCGGTTCGAGTCTATCGCTCGCAAATTTGTGGGCTTGTCGACATGCCGCAAGTGCACCGAGTGGATTGCCTCCGCGCGCCTCGGCATCCGCCACAAAGGCAAGGTTGTGCAAACATTGGTCGACAGGCGAGCATGCGGCTTTTCGTAACTTTTCAAGTGACGAATTGAAGCGTACGTGGTCGCCAGCCCGCTCGGCAACGAGCGCCATTTCAATGAGACAAAGGCCCGGGTCGGTAGCCTTTGGCGTGGCGCCCTCAAGAACCGATAGCGCGCTTGCGAACGCACCATTCAGCGAGTGCGCACGCGCCTCGTAAATGAAACCAAAACACCGGCGAGGCTCGACGCGTTGCAAGTGCCGCGCACGTTCGATCGCGAGCGCGACGCATGACCCTGCTTGATTCCCCGCCTGAATCCCTGGTTTTGGCAAACACCACGGTGCGGCGTCGCCGAGAGATAGATCGAGCAATGCGTCTTCGGTAAGGCGTACACCGGTTCGCACACTCACTCGAGCTGTAATGCCGTACGTTTCGTCCAGGCGAACGCGCGTAGCGGGCAAACGCTCGGCAAGCGTCGCGCCAAATGCATCTACAAAGTCTGCTCCGGCTCGTCCGTTTGGCAATAGTTGGGCGGCGTCGTCGTAGTCGCGAACAAGCGGTGCGGCTTCACGGGCGATCGCTTCGAGAAGTGTCTCATCCTGTTCAACCGCCAAGCGATATTCGAGCCTGGCTTGCGCCGGCGAGCGCGCGGCGAGCGATCGTGCGAGCACGTAATGAACACGTCCGTACACCGGTGCGCGTTCAATCGCGAGCGCTGCCCACGGCACGACCGTCTCACCACCGTGGTACGCGGCGACGGCACCCGCAAAAGCGAAGTAGGGCTCCCCGGGATGACGGTGCAACGTGGCAACAAGATCTGCGCGCATAACGGACAGTGGTTGTTTCGCTTCAAGGCGCACGGCGTACTCGCGTCGCTCTTCATCAATCGAGTGACCCCACGCATAAAACGAGGCGAAGCCCGCAACGCATGCCAGCAGACATGCGCCGAGCGCGAGATGTCGTGGAT
The DNA here is from genome assembly GCA_023248785.1 of Myxococcales bacterium. Classification (GTDB taxonomy): domain Bacteria; phylum Myxococcota_A; class Polyangia; order Polyangiales; family Polyangiaceae; genus JAHFDX01. The sequence goes on along the minus strand of JAHFDX010000122.1, from coordinate 559 downwards.
ACCGGCCAAGCCGCGCAATGCGAAAGCTCGTTGATTCATCACCAACGCCGGAGACTACTACGCCTGCACGAACCACATACGCGATCGCAACGCCTGGTACCTCCGAACTAAAGTCGCCGAGGTGGTGAATGAAGGCACCGAGTAACCCAATCCATGCGCCCTGCAAAATTCTAGGACGCGCAAGAAACTCGCGCGGGCGAAGCGCCCAGACGATCGCTGCAAACGCGACCAGCGCGACCGGAATGCCCCACTCGCTCACCCACTGAAAGACAACGTTTTCGGGTTGCGCAAAAACGATGTGGCCCGAACCACGACGAAACTCGGCAAATGCGGGCTCAAATGCACCTCTACCCGTACCGAACAACGGAAACGCAAGCACGACAGTTACGAATTGTGAAAGCAACCCAACCTTGCTCGCGTCTGTGTCAAGCAATTCCTGTCTGACCGAATCGGCACCAAAAAGGATCATCGCGACCGATCCACCCGCAGCCACAACAATGGCTCCGAGGGCCGACGAATTTCCGTAGGTGATCGACTGCCGCTGAAACCATAAAGAAAG
>JAHFDX010000760.1 GCA_023248785.1 Myxococcales bacterium | reverse complement strand
CGGGCTAACGACCGGAGTATCTTCGGTGATCGTTCGAAAATGAAATGCCGGCCTGGTTGTCGTCCCATTTACTGCGTGAGCTCGTATGGGTGACAGCGCCATCGAAGACACGTTTCGACCGTTCTACGAACAGCACTTTGCGTTCGTTTGGAAGAGCCTGCGCCGTCTCGGCATCGCCGAGCGCGATTGCAGCGACGTTACCCAAGATGTCTTTATGATCGTGCATCGCAATCTTTCAACGCTCCTTCCGAGTGTGAAGCCGACCACGTGGATGTTCGGCATCTGTTTGCGCGTGGCGAGCGATTACCGGCGCCGTGCCGTAAATCGATACGAGGTGTTAGGCGATAAGGGCGTGCCCGAGCCTTTCGACCCACCCACCGCCGGAGAGGCCGTAGAGAGGAAACAAGCGGTAACCATGCTCGAACGAATGCTCGAGAGTATGCCACTCGAACAGCGCGCCGTGTTCGTGGCCTTCGAGCTTTCGGGGTTGCAGTGCACGGAAATCGCGGAAGCCTTTGAGCTTCCCTTGGGCACGGTGTACTCGCGGCTCCGATTGGGCCGAGAGCACTTGCAGCGTTTCGTTGAGCGCACGAAAGCCAAAGACCGATTCACGACGGGCGAGGTCCACCATGGCTGATCCCACGCGCTTGCTCGAAGCGGACTCTGGTGCAAGCGAACTTGAGCGCCAGGTGCTTTTGGAGGATGGATCCGCATTTGCTCCGCCCCCCGATGCGATGAACGCCACATGGGGCGCGATGGCGGCCAGTATGAAGGCCGGCGTGGTTTTTGGGGGTGCAACGAAGACAGTCTCTGCAAGTGTTCTTGCTAAGTGGGGATTGATTGGCGTGCTTGTCATTGGTGGCGCAGCGACGGGCGGAGCGCTGCTCATGAATAGCGGGCCCCAGGCATCTGGGCCCTCGAGTCATCCCTCATCTGCGCGCGGAATTGTAACGCATGTTGACACAAATTCAGGCGACCGGACGGACCCGGCACCGCCGGTTGAATCAAGCCCCGAGGTTGTTCCGCAACTTCGCCCGAGCGTGATCAAACCCGCATCGCCCGCATCGATGCTGCGACCCTCCGAAGAGACTCAGCCTACGGCGCCCGCGTCGTCGCCCGCGCCGCCCGTCGAGACCCCACTGCCTTCTGTCATCACGAAGGTACCCTCGTCGCAAATTGCCGAGGAGGCGCGCTTGGTGCGAGAGGCCAACGAGGCCCTCGCGCGCGGGGATGTTGAAAAGGCGGAGGAGAAGCTCCGCCAGCAAGGCCAGTTGTCACGCGTGGTGCTCGATGAGGAGCGCGAGGTCTTGAGCATCGAAGTACTCGCGCGTCAGGGTAAGAAAGACGACCGGAAAAAAGACGAAGCCAAAGGGCGCGCACGCTCGTTTCTGTCCACGCATCCGAAAAGCCATCTGGCTGCGCGTGTGCAACGCGTGCTTGCGCAATAAGACTGAATTCTTTGCAAATTTCCCCAACATCTGTTCAGCGCTACCCTGCGTTCGCTTGACTCTTTGCTGCGGTTTCGCCATAAAGGGCGGCCCCGCTTTCGAGAGGCACCGAACCGGCGTTTCGCCGGCCTATTCGAAGCGATTCGGAGTGTGTCATGCCTAAGATGAAAACCAGAAAATGCGCGGCCAAGCGGTTCAAGGTAACCGGCTCGGGTCGCGTGCGCCGCTCCAAGGCCGGTGGCAACCACGGACTCATCAACAAGTCCAGGAAGCGCCTTCGTCGGCTCCAGAAGAACGACATGGTTCACGACACGATGGAGAAGCACATCAAAAAGCTTCTTCCGTATGGCTGACCTTCGCGCCGAACGCCGAAGTGAAAAAGCCGACATCCAATTCGTAACCAAGTTTGGAGATAGACGCCATGCCTCGCGCAAAACGTGGATTCAAAGCTCGCCGCCGCCGCAATCGAATTTTAAAGCTCGCAAAGGGCTATCACAGCGCACGCTCACGCTTATTTGCGTATGCCAAAGAAGTGGTGATGAAGGCGTGGGTGTACGCCTACGCGCATCGCCGTCGCAAGAAGCGCGATTTTCGCCGCCTGTGGATCACGCGTATCAATGCCGCGGCTCGCATCAACGGCACGACGTACTCGCGCTTGATGCACGGTCTTCGCGCGGCGAAGGTCTCGCTTGACCGCAAGGTCTTGAGCGATATCGCCATCGCTGACGCGGCCGCATTCGCACAGGTTGTCAAGACAGCCGCGCGCCCAAAGTAACTCTCGCTATTACAATACACATCAACCTGATTCAGGTTGCATTCGGCCTGTGCTACGACGCCTCCTATGT
>JAHFDX010000759.1 GCA_023248785.1 Myxococcales bacterium | reverse complement strand
CAGCGCGGTTGTTCATCTCGATGCCGTGCAAGCCGTTGGTAAGCTCGATCTTCTGCCATGCTCAGCGGACACGATGAGTCTTGCCGCTCACAAATTTCGTGGTCCGAAAGGGGTTGGTGCGCTGGTTGCGCGACCCGGCATACGCATTTCCGCACTTCTTGCAGGTGGAGCCCAGGAGCGCGGCATTCGGCCAGGGACGCAAGACCCCGCTGCCGCCGAGGGGCTTGCTGTAGCCGCTGCGTGGGCGCGCGAGGAAGGCCCCGTGCACTATCGCAACTTGCGTACGCAGCGAGATCGCGTTGAGGCCATGCTTCTCCACGCATGGACAGGGGCCGAAACAAACGGCGGTTTGATGCGCGTGCCCCACGTAACGAACGTCTACCTGCCGGGACTATCGGGCCCGGAACTTGTGGCCGCTTTCGACTTGGAAGGCGTGTGCATCTCGAGCGGCAGCGCGTGTAGTGCCGGAACCGCGGAGCCATCACCCGTGATCACGGCCATGCACTCGAAGCAACGAGCGGCATCGAGCGTGCGCATCTCGATGGGTGAGATGTTGAGCGATGTGGAGCTTTTGGAGCTCTCTTCGATCGTCGAGCGCACACTCCATCGATTTCGCTAGGAGCCTGTCGGGGAATTCCGGACCGAGCCTGGCGGAGCGCCGTTGGTCCGGATGCAAGGCGGCGCGACGACGAGGCTCCGGCCTCTGGCGAGCGAAGGCCGGCAGGAGCGCAGCGATAGGCGGGAGCGACCGAAGGGAGATACCCCAAGGTATTTTGAGGAGCGGCAACGCAGCAGACGGGCCGACGCCGCCCGCCAGGCGACGGGAGCGAATTTCCCGACAGGCTCCTAAGAGAGACTCACCGCCGCGCGGTGTGCTGCGCAGAGGGTCCACCGACCTGAATCGGGATCCAGAAGGCCTTGATGCGCGAGTACTCCCCCGAACGTTGATAGCCGGCGAGACCGAAGAGGATGTTCCAAAAGTGGCCTTCCGGTGCGGCACCAAACGAGAGTAATGGCAATAGATGAAACTGCCAGTCTGTTCCGCCGGCGACTTGCTTTCGAATGTAGAGGGTGTTGAGCACAACTTGCGTGACGGAATCGTCGGCAGTGTCGGCGAACCGCCAGAACAGAGGAGCGACGACCGCGTGCGACGATGTCTTGTCCCTTCCCGTAAAGAGCAGCGGGTAGAAGTCCGTGTGCCAACCATCCTTGTGCGTACCTCGAACGAAGGTTGGAAAGATCCATGTTGATGTGGAAACGCCACGTTCTTCGAAGCGCGCAAAAATTGGGGTGAACCAATCGTTATGCGTGGGGCTCGTCGAATGGTACGCAAGCGGGAGCAATCCCCACCGCGACAGATCGATATCTCTGTCGCGGTAGTTGAAGAAGAGAGGGACGATGGGACCGGCCAGATCGAGGCGCGTCGAACCGTTGCGCGTCGTCGACATGGAGTAGAGCGGCGTCATCACCGTCGTCGTGCTGGGTGTCGTGCGAAGGCCAAAGAGTGGCGTTAGGAGCAAACGCTCCTCGGGTGATTTTCCGTAATGAAAGAACGGAAATAACGTTGTGTGTGATTCCTCAACGCCCGACGCCTCGGGTCGACCGCGCAGATGGAAGAACAACGGTGCGATGTCGAAGATGGTTCGCTTCGGCGTCCTCTCGAAGACGAAGGGCCCAACAACGCTTGTCGACGTGTCTTCGAGTTCCGACTCCCGGTGATAAAAGGCAAGCGGTGGGATGAGCGTGTAGTTTCTATATGTACCTGCAGTGGTTACCATTTCGCCGTGGAAGAAGAACGGTGCAACCCCAAGGTCGACTTCTGTTCCCGTGCGCTTGCGAAAGTAGGGCCCCACAAGCGCAAACGCGCTTTCGGGGCTGTGGTGTGAGAACGTGAGGGCGAACGGCGCGTGAAAGTACCCGCCTCCGTCTTGACGCGAGCCCGAGAAGACGAACGGCATAAGCCAATCATCGCGCTCTCCCGGTGCGCGCCGTCCCACGTACGGCCCAATGCCGAATGAATGCTCTTTCTGGTTGCGAAAACGCCACGCGAGTGGAAAGAGAACGTCCGCGTCCTTGTCGAGCGACCTTCGCTGATAGTAGAGCAAGCCATAGAGCGACTCGCGGTCGGGGGACGTGGGCGCGTTGTATCGCCCTATCGTGTTTGCGTGGGGAAGACCGCGCGTGTGTTCGAGATAGAAGGGCGGAAGAAGGCGAAGGCGATAATCGGCGCGGCGCTCTTCGTAATAGGGGAAGTAACGTTTTTCAATCGTATCTTCGAGGGGCGCGGTGTAACGACCGTC
>JAHFDX010000758.1 GCA_023248785.1 Myxococcales bacterium | reverse complement strand
TTGGTGCGTGCGTCGCTGGATGCGCAATACCAGCGGGACGGCAGGCGAGTCGGCTTGCGATGGCTGCCGTATCATTCTGTTCGATCGGAGTCGGCTGGTGGCTTGGCCAAACCGAAGCCAGCGCTGCGTTCAACGAGTGCGTCCAGTCCGGCGAAATCGTGCGGGAGGCGCTTGCGGATACCAAGACACGAACCGGGAGCTACCCATCCACGTTGGAGGAGCTTGGTGGCGCTCTTCCGTGCCGGCGCACCTTGCGAGGCACGCTGCTCACCTACTCCCGTACGGCAGACGGTTACTCCCTCAAGTTTTCCGATTGGTTCATGACTCATGAGGCAACGCAGGAGCACGCCTTCGTTGGGCACAAGTAGGACGTGGTTCCGTTCCCGTGCTGCCTCCGCCGGCCTGTCTCGACGGTTGCGGAAAACCAGTGCGACAAGTGAGCGCGTGCGGGCTCTCAGAGGGGTGAGCGTATGACGCTATCCGGCTACATCTTCACCGTCATCATTCGGCCCCGTTTTTCCGGACCAATCGGTGCACTCGCAATCGTGGGGCTCTGCTGGTGGGCCGCCTCAGCGTATCGGCTTGTAAGACAGTTCGACGAAGGGACCCCTTTGGCGATGACCTTCCCGGATGCAGTCACGGCGTCAAAGGATGGCGAGCTCTACGTCCGCATGACGGGTGCAACGCCGGACTGTTCCAAAGTTCTCAGCTGGAACTTCGGAACGGCGGTCGCGCTCGTCGAGTCCAACGGCCAGATTGCCGCGATGGCGCACCTGGAAGAGTGCCCAAAGGGCAAACCAGAAAGCCTACAGGGCGTTTTTCTTGAGCCACCTTTCGGCCTCTACGGTGCGGCCGTCGCGCAGGGATGGCACGTGACGCCTGGACACCTCGCATTTTTTGAACCGAACACGCGGAAATCACGCGCATGGACGCGAATCGGCATTGCCCTCTGTGCCCTGCCGTTAGTGATCGGCTGCGTCATCGCGGGGGTGTTCGCGGAGCGGCGCAGGGCACAGCGACAGACCTGGCGAATGCGCGCTCTTGGGCTCGGAATGATGGCTGGAGTCTCGTGGTTTTTTTACTACGCGCACGACTATGTAGTTTTTCGCCTGGTCCCGGCCACCGTCTTTGGAGCCGTGGGGTTCGCGGTCGCACTCGCCTTCGTGGTCTTCCCCGCCACGACGTACATGAAGAAGGTGGCCCAGCGAGTCCTACCAGACGAATAGCGCTAGCAAGTGTGCCCGCCTTGTGCCCGACCCCATGGACGCGATGGACTCGGCGGGCGCAATGGACACTCAGCGCGCCTCGCCGTCACGGGCCAAGAGCGCCAAGTCTTGGCGCGCCCGGTAGGATTCGAACCTACGACACCCGGCTTCGAAGGCCGATGCTCTATCCAGCTGAGCTACGGGCGCATGAGAAAAGCACACTAGCGAAAGAAGCATTGGGTGAGAAGCCTGCCGTCATGCGGGGGGCAGAGCTTTGACCCGTTTATCCGAACGTGCGACGCATTGCGGACGCGACACGTTGCTCGATCCGCTGAAAAAATTGACCTTCCGTGAGAAACGCCCGTGTCCGCATGGGCAGTGGAGGCATTTGTGCATCGTCTATCGACCGTTTGGTTTTTCGCAGTAACCATCGCCTGTTCAGGCTCGCGGACGGATGTGCAGATCACGTCGCCCGATGGCGCCTCGAGTGTTCAAGACGCGTCTACCAGCGATGCCTCCACCGGCGATGCCGCTGCAAGCGACGCAGCCGGGCCTTCTCCCGACGCGAGCCCCGCGTCGACGTTGCTCTGGCCGCTCGCCGTGGGTTACAAATGGACCTACGACGTCAAGGCACTCGGCACGTCGAGCACGTGCGGAACGGGCAGTCGCTCGACGGAGATAACGGCAACGGAGACGCTTGGCGGAAAGCCGATCTTTACGGCGACGTATTTCTGCGCCGCGCTCGGAACAATCACCCTCGGCCAGGACGGTGAAAAAATTCTCTTCAAATACGGTGGCTTGTGGCTCTCGGTCGTCGACATCCCCATCGAAGAGGGCCACACGTGGACGTACGGCGCATTGAGCTTCACATGGAAGCGCGAGACAAGCGTAACAGTCCCAGCGGGCACCTTCACGGACTGTTGGACGTCGAAACAGAACGTGAGTTACACCGCGTACACAACCTACTGTCGCGGGATGGGTCCCGTGCAGAGCTACTCGAAGGATCTCAACGGCAATGGTTGGGACGCGCGGCTCACGGTGAAGAATTTCTAGAGGACTTTCGACCTGAATCGACCTCGACGATCGGTTTCGATCGCGAGGTCCTGCTC
>JAHFDX010000757.1 GCA_023248785.1 Myxococcales bacterium | reverse complement strand
GGCGCAGCTCGAACCACGGTTGAACCGAGGCGATCCATGTTGTCGTCGTGTTGGTGGTGTGAGAGCAACACGGCATCGATGCGCCCGAGTGCGCCCACCGAACAGGTAGGTCCGAGAGTCTTCTCCGAGTGTGTGCCAAATCCAAATGAGTACTTGCCGCCCGCGTCATCGAACGCGGGATCGGTAAGTAAGCGCAGCGAGCCAATTTCAAAGAGAACCGTCGCGGTTCCAATATGCGTAACGGCGATCTGGTGGGTCATCCGTTCCCTCAACCTTTAGATAGTATGCACACGTCCATCCCACACCATCCCACGGAAATCGAGGCAACCTACACTGAACCTGACCCGACACCGTCGATTCCGGCAAGCCCGTTCTCCTTATAATTGAGCGAGGGTCGGTCGTTCGGAACTCTAAAGAAAGAGCTAGCCCGACCGTTCTATCCCGTAGGATGAATAACTCTCACTGGAGTAACGTCCGTCGATAAGGGGGCCAAACGTGCGTGGCGCGCTTGTGCGAACACGTGAAGTCCCTAGGAGGGGTAATATGCAAGTCGTGAAATTTTCCTTGGCGGCAGCGGCATTCGTTGCCATGACGGCATCCGGCGCAGCCTTTGCGGGCGATAAGAAGGGCCATAAGTTGCCGGACAAGGTCGTCGAGAAGTGCGTGACGCAATTTCGCTCATGCATCGACCACGTGCTTGACGAGACCAAGCCGCCGCCCACCGAGCCTAAGTTCGACCAACACGACAAGGACGGCGACTCGAAGTCGAAGACTCCCGGCAAGGGCGCCAAGATGTCGGCGGAAAAGTGCGACAAGGACTTCGGGGCTTGCGTGAACAAGGTTACGGCCGTGGCGTCGCTCGTGAAAATGTTGTTCCTCATTCCTCCGACGCCCGAACAAATCATCATCATGCACCTGGCCGCCTGCAAGAGCCGCAACGATGCGATGAAGACCTTCTGCTCCAAGCAAGAAAACAAGGACGCCTGCGTGAAGGCGGTGGACGCAGGGAAGTTCTGCAGGGATTTGTCCAAAAAGCATAAGGGCGGCGACAAGGACAAAGGCGACGACAAAGGCGACGGCAAGGGCAACGAAGGTCACAATCACTAATTACGACTCGCTGCGCCAATTCAACATTTTACTACTGAGCGCCCTCATGACCGATGGCGCTCAGTTTTCGTTTGTGACTCGATCCTCACGACCTAGCGAAGCGAATCGATAAAGTCGCACTCGGCCGATCGAAAGCCCGTGCGAACCACTGCGGGGGTATCGACGTTGAGGTACGTGTCGTTTCGGCTGTCGTAGGCGGGCCATGGTTCTTGCCCGCGCCCATTCGGATCGCCGTTGGTTGCGATGCGTGTGCCGTTGTACGCACAAAGAGCTTCTCTGAGTTACGTAATCGCCTTTGCAAGGTCGAGGATCTTCGGTTTGATAGGCTCACCCTCCATATAGTCGACCCCCTCCAAGAATCCGATGCACCCGAGGGTGCGCACCATCACCTTGCCCGTGTCGGGGTACACGCAGACCTCGTGCGGATCGTTGGTGCCGATCGCAAGGTAGACAAGCTCCGCATCAAACGGATTCGCAATCTGATGCGCGACTTTCGTCCCCGCCGGACACGAGATGCAATCTCCCGGTCGGATGACGCGAACGTCGTCGCCGTAGCGAAGAACCCCGCGCCCAGAGAGGACGAAAAACGCTTCGTCCTCGTGCGCATGATAGTGAAACGGACAGGTTGCGCGTCCTGGCGGAAGCCGTGATTGATTGACACCGAGACTTCCTCCTTTGTGCTTCATCGACGGCGTGAGCGGCTTGAACGCACCGCCCCAATGCTCGCCCTTTGTGTGCACGATTTCCCGGACATCCGCGACATTAACCACGTGGGAGAGTTCAGTGTTCATGGCGCGAAGGGTACTACAGCAAGTCGAATGCGGTGCGCTACCCCAGCTCTCGTTTCACACCATCCCGACTCAAACTCCAAAGGCCGTACGCGGCACACGGTAGGCAGCAACAAAACAAAAGCGTCATTGCCCAATACGCCATCGTCGAACGGCGTGCCCAACGTGCTCCACGAAAGAGTCCGTATGCGTTGATGGGTGCCCACACGAGTCCGATGAGAGTTCCAAGGCCTATCCAACGAAACGCAACCAGGTTTCCCATAAGCACCGGCGTCGGCTTGGGTGCGATCGATTCCTGATGCACAAGCCATCCGACGTTCAAGATGAGTGAGCCCACACTCGCAAGATGAAGCGCAGTCATCGCGATCATGAGGCCAGCACTCACGGTGACGTGCGTGTTACGTGGGGGCATGGCTGTGT
>JAHFDX010000121.1 GCA_023248785.1 Myxococcales bacterium | reverse complement strand
ATCTCTTGCCAAGCATCAATGACGACCTTGGGCATCTCGCCCGCGGCAGTCGTGAACACCGCATACGCTTGCGCAGGGACCCTGCATCCCACCAGGCCGCTCGGAATTGCAACGCCGTCCTTCACCTCTGCACCGAGTACAAAGTCGTATTCACCATGCTCATCCGACGCGTAGTTCGTATAGAGGGCAAGCACCTCTCCGGGACGCTTTGCTCCGGGAATTTGGTCAAGAATTTTCTCGCCGTACAATCTCTTCCAGAGTGCGCCGATTTTTCCGGCGCCGCTCTGCTCCGCTTCGTTGCTCGTTCGCACCGAAAGCCCGACGACTGCCATCTCTGCACGTTTAACAATTTTTGTTTCCATGGCCGACGGAGGTAGCGTTTGTTGATACGTTTTCAAACGCTCAAATACAAAGTATCAATTTTTCGTACTTTTTCCGGCATAAGGAATCACGATTGCATCCGCCTGATCCCGAATATCGATTGCTGACACGGGCCCTGAAGCGACTCCTCAAAGTCCGTGGGCTCACATACCGCGACCTCGGACGCCGCCTCGCGCTCTCTGAGGCATCCATCAAGCGCATTTTCGGACGCACCGATGGACCCATCGGAAAGCTGATTCGCATCTGCAACGTGCTCGAAATCGATTTTCTCAGTCTCGTAATGCATGCCCACAAAGATCATGCGCGCATCAATTATCTGACAGAAGCCCAAGAGCTATTTTTCGCCGCGAATCTTCCATACTTCGACGTGTTTGTTGAACTCACGATGCGCAAGCGGTCGATCGCTGAGCTTCAAGCGTTGCACGGGCTCAAAGCAGCCAGCATTCGCAAGTATCTAAAGAAACTCGAGGCGCTTGGACTTCTCGAGGTCCACCCACACGATCGAATCCGCGTGCGCCTCCATGAGCCCGTGGGCTTCGCCAAAGACGGAGTCTTTCGCGTCGCTTTCACACAACGCTTCGTGCGGCAAATAGCAAAGCGACTTGGCGATTCGAAGCACCGAGAATTTTTGCTCACACGTGAATGGATGCTCTCGCCGTCCACCCGAAGCGACTTCACACTTGCCCTGCAGAGCCTGTGCACCGAATTCGATCAGCGAGCCGCGCGCGAGCAGAATGTCCACTCTTGCCATGACTTGCTTCCGGTCGCGTTGCTCGTCGGCCTGACGGAAGAAGCACTCGAATTTCCAATTCCGAACATCTAGCCTCGCGAGGCCCCATGCAATCAGTCATCTCCGTCCAGAATCTCAACAAGAGATACGCGTCGGGCCTTCAGGCGCTCAAGAACATCAACCTGGAAATTCGTCGCGGCGAGATCTTCGCGCTCTTGGGCCCAAATGGAGCTGGCAAGACGACCCTCATCAACGTCATCTGTGGCATCCTCAACCCCAGCGAGGGCACCGTGATGGCCGACGGCCACAACATCGTCACCGACTATCGCGCAGCGCGATCGAAGATCGGCCTCGTTCCACAAGAACTTTCAACCGACATGTTTGAAACCGTTTGGGCCACGGTCAGCTTCAGTCGTGGCCTCTTCGGCAAACCAAAAAATCCCGCATACGTCGAAAAGGTGCTGCGCGACCTTTCGCTGTGGGACAAGAAGGACAATAAAATCATGATGTTGTCGGGCGGGATGAAGCGCCGGGTCCTTATCGCGAAGGCGTTATCGCACGAGCCGCAGATTCTATTTCTCGACGAGCCAACCGCCGGAGTCGATGTCGAGTTGCGCCACGACATGTGGGAGATGGTTCGCTCGCTTCGCGCGACGGGCGTCACCGTCATCTTGACGACTCACTACATCGAGGAAGCCGAGCAGATGGCCGACCGCATCGGTGTCATCAACAAGGGTGAGATCATTCTTGTTGAGAACAAGGCGGCGTTGATGGAGAAGCTCGGTCGGAAGCAGTTGATTTTGCGTCTTCAATCGCCCCTCGCGCGCGTTCCGGATGTGCTTGCTGCCTACTCGTTGGATCTGTCGAGTGATGGCAGCCAGATGACCTATACGTTCGACGCGCGCCGTCCCGGGGGAATCGGCGAGCTCATGCGGGAGCTCGGCAGTCTTGGAATTGCCTTTAAGGATCTTGAGACGAGCGAAAGCTCACTCGAAGACATCTTCGTCAACCTGGTGAGGTCGCGCTCATGAACAGCCAAGCGGTACGTGCACTCTATTATTTCGAAATGGCGCGTTGGTGGCGCACGCTCTTTCAGAGCATCGCATCGCCCGTCATCTCGACGTCGCTCTACTTCATCGTCTTCGGATCCGCCATCGGATCTCGAATGACTGAAATTGACGGCGTATCCTACGCCGCATTCATCATTCCCGGTCTCACGATGCTTTCGATCCTAAGCGAGAGTATTTCAAACGCTTCGTTTGGCATTTACTTGCCTCGCTTTTCCGGAACGATTTTCGAAGTCCTCTCCGCGCCGCTGTCCTACGTCGAAATTCTGGCAGGTTATGTCGGCGCAGCGGCGACCAAGTCCGTCCTGCTCGGCATCATCATTCTCCTCACCGCGCGCCTCTTTGTCCCGTATCACATCGCGCATCCCGTCTGGATGCTGGCGTTTCTCGTTCTTACATCAGTTACATTTAGCCTCTTTGGCTTCATCATCGGCCTTTGGGCCGACGGATTCGAGAAGCTTCAGATCGTTCCGATGCTCATCGTGACTCCCCTCACGTTCCTCGGCGGAAGCTTCTACTCCATCCACATGCTTCCGCCCCTCTGGCAGAAAATCACGTTGCTGAATCCGGTTGTTTACTTGGTGAGTGGGTTTCGATGGAGTTTTTACGAATCGGCAGATGTGAACGTTGGCGTGAGCCTGGCGATGACGTTCTTGTTTTTGGTGATTTGTATTGGAACCGTCGGATGGATGTTTCGAACGGGCTACCGCCTCAAGAACTGAGGCGGTAGCTGAGCTGTAGTGCAATCAGTAGAGTCGCGGCCAGCTTGAGATCGGGAACGGGCTCTTCGCCGTAGCGGAGAACGAGACAGTGCCCGTACCCGGCAAACCGCCCGCTTTGTTAACGGCGCCACATGATGCGTCGCCCGACGTCGCATCGATGGTGAATGAATTCGATGTGAGCGAGAGCGTGCCGTTGCTCGAGTTGTATGGAGCGCTGCTCTTGAACTTGATCGGAATCGAGCTCTCGGCGCACTTCACAGATCCGAGTATCGGAACCTGGTCAACCACCAAGCTCAACTTAAAGTCACCACTCAAGTCGCTCACGTTGCCGCTGGACGGATCAATCTTGGAAACAATGTTCTTGTTCGCCGTCAGCGTCACGGTCACCGGATATCCTTGAGCCGTGTACTTGTACACAATGACGAAGTTCGCCGCATCGAAAGTAAATGTTCCGTCCTGAGCTACGTTTCCGATTGCCTTTGAAGTCGACAAATTCGTCGAGTCCCCTGATTGCTTGATCGTATCGCCGCTGCTGTTAATAAACGTCATCGTGAACGACTGCACGGCAAAATCGGCTGTGCCGGTGCGCTCGAACAAGTAAATCGCGCCACCCGATTGGCTATTGCCGCTTTCGTTGTAATTCGTCACAAGACCCGTCGGGCAGGTCGTCCCACACCACTTGCCTGCCAAAGTGCCGCCCTTACTGTCCTTGTCGTTGTCCGTGTAGCAAGAGAGGCTCGCAGAGCCGACTGACGACTTTGTGTCGTCGCAATCTTTCTTGTTCGTGACGTAACCCGTGGGACACGAGTTCGCGCACACAGTCGTTGACGACGAGCTGCCGAGACCGTCCTTGTCGCTGTCTTTGTAGCAGGTGAGCGTCTTTGAAACGGTTGCATCCTTGTCGTTGCAATCAGTTCCCGACGTGGAGTAGCCGGAAGGACACTTGGTTCCATAAACGGTCGTCGCCGATCCCGCGCCTACGCCATCCTTGTCGCCGTCGACGTAACAATCGATCTCCGTATCGGTCGACGTGTCCCCGTCTGTGTCCTTGGGGTCATTTCCAGGGTCCGCCTGCATGGCGCTCGCGTTGGTGTCGAGGTCCTCCCCTTCCATGCCACCCGCCGAGCTGCACGCAATCGACGCGACAGCCGAGATTCCGAGAAGACTCACCAACAAATGACCGTTCGAGACCTTACGCATGACTTTCCTCCGTGAAGTGGGCGACCCCTTTGGCCGCCACGCCTTCACAATGGCGTTAGCCGCGTAATTCGCACGTTGCGGTTTGGTTGCGAGTGATGTCGGAGCGCTAGAGCTCAGGCGCGGCTACAACCCCATCAACTTCGCCACGTAGTACCGCATCGTTTCCGTGGTGCCCCCGCCAATACGGAACAAGCGCTGATCGCGCCACGCACGGGCGATCGGGAATTCTTCAACGTACCCCGCACCGCCATGGAACTGCAGGCTCTGGTCTGCGATCTCGCTCATCACATCACCAACGAAGATCTTCGCCAGACTGATGAGTTTTACGGTGTCCATCGAGACGTTGTCTTTGCGCACATACTTGTCGTCGTTGTAGGCCTCCGCACCGCGGTACGTGAGCGACTGAGCCGCTTCAAGTTTCGCGTACAAGTCGACGAACTTGTGCTGCCAGTACTCGCGCTTGATGATTGGCTTTCCAAATGCCTTGCGGTCGCGTCCATAGTTCACCGCGTGTTCGAGCATCAAGCTGCCGCCGGAGCAGGCGCTTGTACACGCGATAATGCGCTCGCTCTGGAAGTTCTGCATGAGATACATGAAGCCCATGTTCTCCTCGCCAAGCAGGTAGCGTTTCGGCACGCGCATGTCTTCGAATGCAAGCTCGGCGGTGTCGCTCGAGTGGTTGCCAATCTTTTTCAGCTTCTTTGAAACCGAATATCCCTTCGTCGCCGTTGGCACCAAAAAGAAGCTGCAGCCATGTGCACCAGCTTCTGGGTTCGTCTTCACGAGGAGTGTGACGAAGTCTGCGCGCGTGCCATTGGTGATGTACGTCTTTGCGCCGTTGATAATGTAATCGTCGCCATCACGTTTCGCCCACGTTTGGATGCCAGCCACATCACTTCCAGCGTTCGGCTCACTGACGCCAAGCGCCGCGATTTTTTCGCCGCGGATCGCAGGTGCCAAAAATTCCTCGCGCTGCTCCTTGGTCCCGATGTCGTTGATGACAGGCGTCGCCATGTCGCCCTGCACGAGCAAGCCCATGCCCACGCCCGACATTCCGCACCGTGGGAACTCCTCGCTCTTGGCAACGCTGAACCAGTAATCACCGCCCGCACCGCCCACGTCTTCGGGATAATGCGCACCAAAGAACCCAAGTTCGCCCGCGCGCTGAAACACCCATCTGGGAAACACTTCATCGCGTTCCCACTCGTCAACATGCGGAAGCAGTTCTTTTTCGCAGAATTGGCGCACGGTCTTGCGGAACTGCTGGTGCTCTTCTGTGTACGGGCTCGCCATGGCTGAGACTCCTCGCAATTGTTTAGAACAGAAATAATTCGTACACGAAACAATTCGGGGCGCAAGGGTTCGCCGGCGCGGCGTACGCTGTTAGTCAGGAGAAAGCATGGGCAAAGTCGCGGTTACGGGCGCCACAGGGTTCATCGGGAGTGCGGTGGTTCGCCAGCTTGTGCGAGACAGCCGTGAAGTTGTCGCGCTCATCGAGCCGGGCGCGAACACCAAGAACCTCGACGATCTCAATGTCGAGCGAGTCAGCGTCGATGTGAACGACACCCTGCGCTTAACAAAAATCCTCGCGGGTTTCGAATCGCTCTATCACCTCGCAGCCATCTATCGCGTATGGACGAAAAACCCCGAGAGCATCTACCGCGTCAACGTAGAAGGCACGGTCTCGATGCTGCTCGCCGCGCAGACCGCAAAGATCAAGCGCATCGTCTACACGAGCTCGATCGCCGCCATTGGACTTGTCGACCAGGGGGTCGCCGACGAGAGCACCGAGTTCAACCTATTTGAGATCGCCAACGATTACATTTTGAGCAAATGGCAAAGCGACTGCATCGCACGTCGCTTTGCACAGGTCGGCCTTCCTGTCGTCATCGTGAACCCTGGCTTTCCCTTTGGCCCGCGCGACATTGGCCCAACGCCGACCGGAAAAATTGTTCTCGCCATCATGAATGGCCAAGTGCCGGGCCGCGGTCCTGGAGGCCTCTGCGCCATCGACGTAGACGACTGCGCCGCAGGACATCTTCTAGCCGAAGAAAAGGGACGCACTGGCGAGCGTTACATCTTAGGTAACCACAACATTTCGATGAACGATCTCTTTGACATGGTCGCCAAGGTGGCGAGCGTCCCATCGCCGAAGATTCCTATTCCCAAAGTGATTGCGCCCATCGTGGGCCTGGGAATGGAGTTATGGGCGGACCATGTTTCGAAGAATGAACCACCCGCAACCTACCGAGCGGTTCGCTATGCGCAACGTTACGCATATTTCTCAAACAAAAAAGCGGCACGCGAACTGGGGTTACCGTCGCGTCCGCTCGAGGACTCACTTCGCCGCGCGGTAAACTGGTTTCGCGCGGCGAATATGAGTGCGTGAGACTACTTCTTCTTTGCCGCTGCCTTCTTCTTCGGCGCTGCCTTCTTCTTCGCGGCCGGCTTCTTTGCAGCCGGCTTCTTTGCAGCTGGCTTCTTCTTTGCTGTCGTTTTCTTAGCAGCCATTCTCTTCGGTCCTTTCTGTTTGACTACTCTCCCTGCACTGCTTGGCTGTCTGGCGGCACTTGCGTGTCCTCCGACGCCATTTTTCGGAAGCACCGCGAGCGAGCGTTGAGATGCGCGCGCTTGCAAGGCCTCCCGAACTTTTTCGTCCAGATCGTCGAAGCTGAACGTACCTCCTTTGTCGAGGTACCCATCTGCTCCGTACAGCGGACTAGTCATCTGATTCAAGTTTTCGCCAATTCCGGTCAGCATCACGACGCCGGTATGGGCGAGCGCGACGTCTTCACGGATCTTGCGACACACTTCCCAACCACTCATTCCGGGCATCATCACATCGAGCACGACGAGATCGGGAAGGCGATCCTTCGCAATGGCCCATGCCTCTTCGCCATCGTTTGCTTCAAGCACTTCAAGTTTCGGATCACGCATCGTCTTCAAATGTCGCGACACAAGTTCGAGCATCGAGGGTTCATCATCAGCAACTAAGACGACGGGGGGTGACTGCGTTCCGGACATCGTGAATCAAATCATCAAGCGATTCGTCCGTTCAGGTCAAGTGTCCAGCTGTGGAATCGTCCATGGAGGTCAAAGATGGAGGAGCTCCACCTACTCCGCCAATTGGTACTCCATGGAGCACGAATGCGTCGAAATCTCTCCATTCGACGTTGCGATCAAGCGCCGCGATCATCCGGCGATAATTAATACTATGAAAGTTACAAATCACGCGTCGGGCCTGTTTTCATCAGGGAATCGCGTGGGAACGCGCGCGCTCGACACGACGAGTTCCTTCGACGCGTGGACGAATCGAACCATCGTAGGCATATGACCCTTCGTCAGTTTTAGCTGCCCCTGCATGAGGGCTTTGGTCGGATCCAGCTCACCCCGAATGACCCGCTTCCATTGTGGGTACTCCCCCACGATTACGAAGCTCGCGTCCTGTGTTTTTGCCAAATCGACCAGATTGCACCCATGGCACTGCCCATCTTTGAGGTCGAGCCACATCGCCGCGTCGGTTGCAATTCCGAGTTCGGGCGCGGCCTTTACGATCATCACAACGGCGCCGAACGTCCACGATCGCCCTGCAGTGCGATAAGTATTGTTCGCGTTGATGGCATCTTTGTAGGCGCTGCACCACTCTTGGGATGGGAAAGCGATCGACATTTTTCTACGCGACTCCTTATTCGAGATTCAAATCAAACCCAAGCGCAGCCTTCACTCAAAGATGCGCTGCCGAAACCGCTCCTTGCATCTACACTGGGAACAATGGTGACGCAGCATCCTTCGGCTCGCCCGAAAGTGCACGCTCGAGGAAACCGCCGGCTTGATGCGGTCCTCGACTTTGTGAGTTTCTCCGCCCGGCCCATGCCGCTTGTGAGCCTGCTCGACGAAGCCCCACGACGGCTTTCGTCCATTTTCGAGACAGACGTCTGTTCGCTCTACCTCCTCGAAGGCGATGGGTCTGAACTCGTCATGCGCGGCAATGTTGGATTTACGAATGCCGCCTTAGGGCAAGTCCGTTTGCGGGTCGGTCAAGGCATCACCGGGGAAGCCATTGAGTACATGCGGCCCATCTCCGCGGAAACGGCCGAGGAGCACGAAGCGTATAAGCACTTTGCCGAACTCGGCGAGGAGCGGTTTCCCGTATTCCTTGCAGTTCCCATTCGCGGCAAGGTTGGGGCTCTTGGCGCGCTTGTTTTGCAACGAAAGAGTGTGCCGTTCGATCAAGCCGACGTCGAACTACTCGCCACGTTGGGTGGCATCATCGCAGCGGGAATTCGCCATTCCGAACTCATCGACGCGCAACGCGAACGCGCTTCTGAACGGCGAACAGGAGGCGGCACGCGCAAGGTCACACTCACAGGCCGCCCGGCGGTCCCCGGTCGAGCTCTCGGAGCGATCGCCGCGCTAAGGCGGCCACCCGGGCATCCAAGCGAACACGTAACAACCCCCGATCAGGCCAAACGCGACGTACGCGTTGTGAAGAGTGCCTTTGAAGTGGCGGTCAAAGCCATCGACGCACTCCGCCGCCAAGCCCTCGAGTTGGACCTTGGGTCGTCGTCCCAATTCCTTGTTACCTATAGCGATCTGCTCGAAGACATGCGTTTCCGTGAGCGCACGCTCGAACTCGTGGAAAGTGGTTCCGGGCCCGCACACGCGTTCTCACAAGTCGCGCGAGACGTCACTCGCACCGCAATTGCGTTCACCCGCGATTCGTTTCTCGAAGAGCGAGCCAGG
>JAHFDX010000756.1 GCA_023248785.1 Myxococcales bacterium | reverse complement strand
CCTACTCTGGAAGCGGCTGACAGGGCTCGTGGCCGCATGGCGTGGCACGACGCCCGCGACGCCTATGAACAGAGCCTTGCGACATGCACGAGCGACATGGATCAAAAGCGATCGCAATTCGGACTTCATTGGCTCGAGGAACGTTTCGACGATGGATACCATTCACTGGCGGCGCACGAGGGCTTCCGCCGACAGACCCATCCGACTCTCGGGCAAGCGCGCGCTTTCGAGGCGGAGGTGCGTTCGATGAAAAACATCGTTGTCCGTCGCGAGTCGATGGCGCTTCTTGTACGCGCATTTCTTCAGGCACTTCACCAGAAGGGCGACGCCCTTCGCGTTCTTGACGTACTTTGCACCGAGGCACCCGACGATCTCACAACCCGCATTGTCGTGGCCGATGCGATTGCTCATGTTCGTAACCAACACGGCGCGAAAAGCGCTCTCGACGTTGCAACGACGCACTCCCGCTGGGTCGACGCTGCAATGATAAAGGACCTCAGGCAATCGGCTCGTCGCAGCGCGATCGCGTACGCCGCAAGCCTTACGTTGATTGTGCAGCTTGTGCTTGGCCTGTTCGCCTTGATTCAAGCGAGCACGCCCCTTCGCAAGAGAGCGCTTCGCGTTGGCGTATGGACAGCCTTTGTCCTGTCGGGCACCGGACTCTTGACCAAGGTTTTTCTTGGTGCGAGCGCTTCACCTTTTTTTCTTTTCGCGCTCATGGGCGCGGGTGTTCTTGCAGCTACCGTCGTCGCTGCGCGCTTTCGCTTTTTGCCGCTGCGCACAACTTTGTCCGTGCTCGGCATCCTTTCATCAGGTTGGCTCGCGCTCTACGCATCTGACGAAACGCTTCTGCAGGCATTTGGTCTATGAAAAAAACCACCCCTCCCAACGTCGTTCGTATTGGCCACGGCGCCAATTGCTCGAGCATCGGTAGCGCGGTTGATGTGCTCTTCGCGTCGAGCGTTGTAGCCACAGCGATCCTCGCAGCCGTGATGTCGAGTCTTGAACGAGAAGCGGTCGAGCTCGCTGGCGAGCCGATCGACGAACGTGACCCCAGGACAGATGAGGAATCGTCTTGAAACTTCGACGCGAACGCTGGGGGGCGTGGGCCAAGCTTGATGATCCCCCAGCCCTCGTGCGCCTCACGATCTTGCAATTGCAGACGCTTGGTCATCAGCCGCGCGCGGATGCTCCCCTTCGCGAAAGACCCCTCGAAGTGCACATGGCCGTAACGCAGCGATGCCCCGTTTCGTGCAGCGGCTGTTACACAGGCGCGACCAACAATGGTTTGGTCCCTTCGTTTTCGGACCTCTCGGCAAGACTCGATTCGCTCAGCAGCGCCGGTGTGTTCATGGTGGCGTTCGGAGGTGGCGAGCCCTTGACTCGAACCGATCTAGACCAATGCGCACGCGCGGCGAAAGAGCGCGGCATCAGTCCGGTCCTCACAACAAGTGGGATTGGCCTTTCGGACGAACACCTCGAAGCCCTTCGCCAATTCGATCAGATCAATGTGAGTTACGATGGTCCAGGCGACACCTATCGCGACGTGCGAGGTTTTGATGCAAGTGCCGTGGCCGAGCGCGCGATTGCTCGTCTCTCGAACGCTGGCATTCGCGTGGGCATCAACCTGGTCCTCACGAGAGCGTCCTTTCGGGTTGCACTTGCAACATCGCTGCGAGCAATCGACCTTGGCGCATCAGAGGTTCAACTCCTTCGATACAAGCCCGCTGGTCGCGCACGTTCACTTGACTACTACGCGAAGCGCCTCTCTACAGAGCAAACGACAGCTGTCGGACGCCTGGTCCGCGAACTCTGCATTGCCGTGAGGCCGAAGGACGCAAGTGTGCGCATCGACTGCGCGCTCGTGCCCTTCCTCGTGCACGGCTCGCACGTGTCTACGGATGAACTCGCAACGTGGGGCATCTTCGGATGCGAAGCCGCACGTCACCTCGAATCACTGGATATTCATGGTTTACGCGCGGGGTGCTCATTCCTGCCCTCCTCGAACGCAGGAGCCGACACTTATGGATCGGCTGTTCGCGAAGTGGACGAATGGAGTTCGGTTCCCACAGAGGACCCATGCCTCTCCTGCCACGCACGCGATGTGTGCCGTGGGGGTTGCAAAGCTGTGAGCCTCTTTGTGACAAACGTGGTGGGGCCCGACCCTGAATGCCCTCGTGTACGAGCGCTTGCATGAGCCGAGCTGGCCTCGCACTCGTGTATGGACTGATCACCGTGCAAGCGTCGTATGTCGTCCTTCGCCTCGTCGAGGCTGTGCAATACGGGACGCGCTATCGGGAAGCGATCGTATTGGGACCTGA
>JAHFDX010000120.1 GCA_023248785.1 Myxococcales bacterium | reverse complement strand
AAAGTTGATCTGAGGCTGGATGGCCTTGCGCTTCGTCTCGCGCCGCAGCTCACGCTTGAAGCGAGCAAGACTCGCTGGGTGCTGCTTGCCCTTCGGTGAACCGCCGCCAGGACCTGCAGGTCCGCCTGGTGCCCTCCCCGGAGTTCTGGCGTCGCTCATTGGACTCCCTGGACAGCCGAGAAGTACACGTTCGGAAACAGATCCTTGCCTTTATCGTCCACTCGCAACGCGTCCATCGTACTTACAATGACCTGATACGGGACGTCGGCGTTCGCACTGATCGTGACATCTTTTTCCGCAGCAAATTCGGGATCGATCCCTTTGACCTTCGTGGCGCATTGCGCGAGCGTCTTGTAATCGTACACGCGCTTTCCGCCTTCTTCCTTCGACGGCACGGCGATACCGGTGCCCCAGACGCAGCCCGTTTGAATGGACCGCCCGAAGGCGGAGACTGCAAAGCCATCGCGTACGACTACCACGCTGAGGGACAGCGTCGGCTTCGTTGGATTCGCAGACCGGCTTCCCGTCGCGCGAGGGGGCGTGATGTCGATAAGCGCAGTAAATGTAACTGTAATTGTTGCAAGAACGAACATCAGTACGTTCATGATGATGTCCAAGAACGGAACGATGTTGAGCTCGCCGCCTTCTTCGTCAGGGGCGAGCTCGCGCGGCTCAGACAGGCGACGGATCTTCGCCCGCTGTGCCGCACTCAAATGCTCTCGATCTCGACCGTCAGCCATGTTGGGAAGCTCCCGCGGGAATCAACAGCGGACTAGAATCCACCGGGGCGCGTTTGAATCGTAAGCAGGTTGAACACGCGCTCCTGCGTTGCATCGAGATCGTGCTGGATGTTCCTCGCTCGCTGATGAAGGACGAGGTGCGCGATCATGCATGTAACCGCGACGCCGAGACCGAACGCTGTGTTGTACATGGCTTCAGAGATACCGCTTGCCAGCTTTTGCTGACGCGTAGCGGCATCCATGAGCGGGTCTGAAACGGCGGAGAACGTTCCGATAAGCCCCCAGACGGTACCGAGAAGACCGATGAGGGTTGCGATATTTGCGAGCGACCAAAGCGACCCGATACGTTTCTCGACCGCGGGCTTTAGCTCGCCGAGCTTTTCGCTCATGGCCGCATCGATTTCGTCCGGTCCTTTGTTCGCGTGCGTGAGGCCTGCCTTTACCAAGTGCAGCGTCGGATAGTCGCCGGCTTCGCAAAGTTTGATCGCCCGATCGATGTTGCCTGCGACCACCAGCTTCTTCACCTGCGCAAAGAACTCCTTTGAGTTCACGCTATACCGAGCAAGCTGAAAGACCGCTCGCTCGACAATCATCGCGATGACAACCGCGCTGCAGATCAAGTTGAGGCTGAGGAAGAACGGGTGTTCTTTGAACGCTTGAATAACGCCGTGGTTTCCACCACCGCCGGCTGCTGCGCCCTGCTCTCCCCCCAAAAGGACCACGAACATTTGCTGACGCTCCTTTCCGAATCCTCAATCTTATGCGCGCTCTCGCCCGCGACGCTCGCCGGGGGGAACGATAGTTAGCTATCTGCGATGCCTCTAACGCGGCCCAACGACATACGGCGCAGAGTCACAGCGCATACGACGATAACGCCGCACGATCCGCAGAGTCAATCAGACGTCCGTGTCGCGGGTCGCTTCCTCAACTCTCTCGCCCTCCGCAGCGTTATTTCACCCCCAAGGAAAAAGTCACGAGAGGCTGGAATTGCCGTGGAATTTAGGGTGGTTGTAACCCAATTCGTCTTGACTGGCCTGTGTCGGACGTTTCATGCTGCCCGGCAATCCGTGCGCTCAGGGAAGGCAAGGCTACGCGTTGTTTAAAGAAATCACGCTTGCGCGTGCCGCCTCTTGCACGGCTGAGTCACCTTCAGATAACGTGCGTCGGCTGGCGTTAGGCGGAGCGCGGCACGATTTAGCGTTTGAGTGAAAGTTCGAGAAGTCTCAAGTAGGAGGACACGTCGATGGGTATCTGGGATCGTATTAACAAGGCGATGGGCGGCGAAAACAAGACGTTCTTCAGCGTTCTGTCCGTCGTCATCATCGGAATTTGTTCTGTGTTCGTTCTGATGATCCTCGTCGAGAGGGCGGTTTACCTGTTCGGCGCCTCCATCAACCGCGAGCAGTTCATCGCTACGATGCAGAAGTGTATCCTGGCAGGCGACGTCGCGAAGGCGATCAAGGTCTGCTCGGCGCAAAACGCGCCTCTCGCACGTGTGGTCCAAGCGGGCCTGCAGAAGGTCAATCGACCGGACGAGGAAGTTCAGGCGGCCATGGATGAGGCAGCTCTCCAAGAAGTTCCAAAGATTGCCAAGCGTACCGGTTACCTCGCGCTTCTCGCGAACGTTTCGATGCTCGCGGGCCTCTTCGGAACGGTTAACGGTCTCATCACAAGCTTCCACGGCGTGTCAGGCGAGAGCGTCGACCCAAGCACCAAAGCGCGCATTCTCGCCGCGGGTATCTCGGAAGCCATGAACTGCACCTGGCTCGGACTCGGGCTCGCCATCGCAGCGCTCGTCGGATTCGGCATCTTCAACGGCAAGACGCAGTCACTCGAAGACGACATCAACGAAATCAGCGTTCGTGTCCTCAACCTCATCGTAACGAATCGCCAGAAGGTCAACCTCTCGGGCGTCTCACAGGCAGCCTGATCGCCAGCCTAAGAACATTGAGCGGGATCGCGATCCTTCTAGCGAAGTGGGCGATCCCGCAATCCAACGCATCGAGGAGATCCCATGGCGGGCGTAGACGTAGGCGGTAGTAGCGGCAAACGCAGGACAGTCGACTCGGAAGTCAACATGATTCCGTTCATCGACCTGCTCCTTGTCACCATCGCGTTCTTGCTCATCACAGCGGTATGGACACACATGGCGCGAATCAACGCAGACGCGCAAGTGCCCGGCAAGCCGAACGAAGATCCTCTAAAGCTAGAGGACGTGAAGCCGAAGTACCTTCACATCGAGATGCGGGGCGAGGAGAAGTTCGTCCTTATATGGAAGCAGGGCGAAACCGTCGTCAACACGGTCGACGTTCCCCGCAAAGAAGTGAAGATTCAGCAGGGCAGGGTCGAGGTCATCCGCTTCCCCGACCTTGGCGACAAGATTCAAGAAGAGTGGAAGACGAACGGTCAGCACGCGAATGCAAGCGATCCTGTCGCGGACCAAGCGGTCCTCCACACCGACAACAAGACGGAATACAAGTACATCATCGCCGTCATCGATGCGCTTTACGGAACGAAGCGTGATCGCACGGTAAACGGGAAGACCGAAAAGATCCCCGCATTCAACGTTACGTTCTCGATTAATTGAGGAGCGCACGATGCCTGTTCAAAAACCTGGTCGGCGCCTGTTTCACTTCATCCCGCTCGACTTCGTCCGCCGCAAGGTGTCGGGCGGCGGTAACCGAGCCGTGGTCGCGAGCCTCTCGCTCACCAGCATGATCGACTTTCTCGTCGTGACGGTCGTCTTCTTGCTCATGTCGTTCAGCGCTTCAGGTGACTTGCCGCGACCCAAAGGCGTTACCGTTCCGAAAGCGGAAAATACTCTCGATATGCTCGAAGCGCCCGTCGTGTCGATCAATGGAAGTCAGATTTTGGTGGATGGACTCTCGGCGGGAAACACACGTGCCATCGAAGAGAGCGATCGGCTCCAGAAAATTGAAGAACTGTTCAACCTCCTTAAGAACAAGCGCGAGATGTGGGCGCGCATTCACGGAAACGACAAGCCATTCCCCGGCGTCGTCGTTCTTCAAGTTGACCAAGAAGTAAAAGCGATCGTCGTGAAGAGCGTGTTCCAAACATCCGCGTATGCGGGGTTCCCGAACATCAGCTTCATGGTCGACAGCATCACGAAGGCTTCGGGCAAGTAATCTCGCGGACTTTGAGTTCTCGCCCTACGTCCTCCGCAGTGAATGCTCCATCGTGAGTTCCCCAAAAAAGACTCGCGGACTCTCCTCCGTTTCCGAGTTGCGAGACCAACGCCAGAATGACAAGTACGGCGTTCGGTTCATGTCACCCAAAGTTCTCCTCGGCGCCATCGGTCTCGTACTCGCGGTGTCGGGCGCGCTATACGCCATTAACGACCGCAAGTTTGAGGCGCGACGCAGAGCATTGCAGAAGCGCTCTGAAGATACCGAGAAAACGTTGGGTATCGAATGGGCGCGCCTTCGGGATCGACTCGAAGGTCACATGATGGATCTCGCGAAACCGTATGTTGACGATTACATTTCGCCGAAGCACAAGGGTTGGAACTTCCGAACGTCACCCGGCCTTTACGTGCGAGCACATCGAAGCGCGACGCAGGACCCCATCAAGCTACGGAGCGCGATTCTCTATGGCCAACGCGACGGAGTTGCTGGCTGTTTACTCGAAACTCATAACGACGATGCCATTCGCGGCGTAGCCGATGCGGGTGCGTTTGCGGAGCAACCGTGGAATCTGCGCAGGGCGTACGAGAGTGTGCGAGTGCTCGATGAGTTGTGGCGAAGTGAAGTAGTTGCCGCAAAGGACATGCAGCTTCGAGTGCTCGAGGCACAGTTCGACGTGTCAGTTCGTGACGAGATTCCGCTTGCCCTTCGCATAGTGAAGGAGGCCGAGTTTTTTCTTTTTGTCGTGGATGAGGAACTGGAAGGCAATTCGCCTAGTCACGTAACGCCGATGTCCGATCTGCAGCGTATTGAGCATCCCGTGCGTATAGGGCTCGTCAACATGAAGAGCGGCGAGCTCGATGCGCGGTTGCGCATTGTGACAAGCGCAACTGCAACGTACCCCACCTCCGACGAGGAGACCCGCGCAACGATCGAGCGCCAAGCCAACAACTGCGCCATCGGCCGATTGGCAAAGAGCAAGTTGGAGTAGTTCTATCCGTGAATCACGACCCAGGAACCATTTGGTAACCCAGCACGCCCCGGGGCCATGCCGTGCCAACCCTCGGGGAGCTTGGGATCCATCTGTTCGAAGAGGTACTTTGCGTCGGTCGGCGACACGTTGATGCAGCCATGACTACGCGGCGTTCCGAAGCCATCGTGCCACCACGCGGTGTGAATGGCGACTCCGCCAACGAGGTACTGCACGTACGGAACTTCATCGTACGTATACGGGCGATCGCCGGGATCTCCTTCACCTTCCGACGGACGGCCAGGAGCGCTCATGCGACTCGACCGATGCTTCTGGTACACGCGATACGAACCCCACGGCGTGACGTGCCCTTTCGTCCCCGAACCGCTCGAGATCAGCGTCGCAAAGAGCGGTGACATGCCTTTGTAAAGAACAAGCGTTTGCTTGCTCAAGTTGATGTCGACCCAAATGTCATTCTGTTCGATCGATTTAGGCAGGGAGGTCACCGAGTCAAGGCGTGTTGCTTCAGGAGCACGCACGAAATAGCGCTTCGCCGCATCGAGCCCGTCGGGGGCCTTCTTGAGCTCGTGGAAGCGGACGCTCTTCTGCACTACGTCGTCTTTGAGTACCTCCGCGTACGCGTGATACGGAAGCGACGCACTCGTCTTGTGCATCACCTCGTCGCTGAGCTCGTACACAACAGCCGGGGTCTTTGAAAGGCGAACCCACACGACTGGCAAGTGCACGCCAGGCTTCTCCAATTCCGCAATAAGTGTCCCTGCGAATGCCGATGGACGGGCGGGCGTGAGGCGATCGGCTGGCACAATGAAGTGTTCGCTTGTTACGTAAAAGGTTCGACCTTCGCTCTCGAAGGCGTGCACGAGCGCGAGCTTTCTTGTTCCGTCGGCAAACCCGCCCCGCACCCCCCTCGCCTTTTCGAAACCTGCAAGCAAAATGGGAGACAGTTCACGCTTCTGCAAGAACGCAGGCACCTGGCCAACGGGAAGCGCCAATTCGGGCGGGCGCTTCTCGGGAGGCAACTTCGCGCGTAGCGCTTCTGCGCGCGTCCGCCACGCTTCCACGTTGCCTTCCACTTGGCGCTGCTCTTCGGTGCTTGGCAGACGCGCATAGAGTGGCGTCCCAAACGATGACGCGTACGAAAACGGCATCGGCCCATCGAGTGCTGGCCAGGACGACGCAGCCGCAACACGCGGATCGTCGAGCTTGGACGTGACGCCGAGTTTCCCTTCGCACACGAAACCAGTGGGCTCCACTTCGTACCAAGTACCACTGCACGGTTGGATGTCCTTGCCATCGTACGGGTCGCTCTTTGTTGGCAGGCGTAGGCCAGGGCGTAAGAAGCCGATCATGCCGTTCTTGTCGAAACGGGGCTTGGCCCAGATCCATGTGGGGTGAATCGTGGTGGAGACGAAGCGCCGATCATCGTGCGGTCTTGATTCGCTGGCTTGCCGTACTTCCTCACGTGGCGGTGACGGCGGCGCAACCGTTGGCTCTTGGCTCTGCTCCTCTTTCTCGTGCGCAGGTCTCGCGTGCGCAGGTCTCGCGTGCGCAGGAGCGGCGAAGCCGGGAATTAAAGGAGCGGGCCCGGGCGCGCATGACCCAACCCAGACTGCCGCAAGAGCGAGGAGAACCGCGGGTCCGTTAGCCGACGCCACGCTTACCCACACCTATCCCTGCGCGTCGTTCACGCCGGGAATCTTCTTGACGTCCTTCTTCGCAAGACGCCACGCGCGCTGAACCACCCACGATAACGAGCGGTTGAGTCGATGCGCTTCGTTCTTCATTTCGCTGAGCATCACTTCGGGAAAGTAAAGGCTCTGTTTGCGACCGTCCGTCTTCGGCTTATCGCTCGGCGCATCATTCTTGTTCACTGCGTAACCTCCTGACAACACACCCGAGGGTACCCTGAAGCCGAGCGTTCGAAGCACGTTTTTTTCAAGGCTCTTCAAGTCATCCGTTGCTGCAGACCGTGCGTACATTCGGTAATTCTACTACCTTGCAAAAGGCATCAAGGCTTGACACGGCATTTCGATGGCTACACTGACCGATCTCCTCGACGAGCGCATCCTGTTTCTCGATGGCGCCATGGGCACCATGATTCAGCGTCATGGCCTCTCCGAGGAGGATTACCGGGGAGACCGTCTCAAATCCCACCCATCCGACCTCAAAGGGAACAGCGACCTGCTCGTGATTACACAACCGGGCGTGATTGCCAGCATTCACGACGAGTACTTGAGTGCCGGCTCCGACATCATTGAGACCAATACATTTACGGCAACACGCATTGCGCAAGCGGATTACCACCTCGAGAGCCTCGTCTACGAGATTAACGTTCAAGCAGCCACTCTCGCCAAAGAGCGCACACACGTGTGGTCGAAGAAGACACCCGACAAGCCGCGCTTTGTCGCAGGCGCGATGGGGCCCCTCAATCGCACGCTGTCCATTTCGCCCGATGTCAACGACCCCTCCTTCCGCGCGGTGACCTTCGACCAAGTATACGAGGGGTACCGCGAGCAAGCCCGCGGGCTACTGGATGGCGGAGCCGATCTGCTCCTCGTCGAAACCATCTTCGACACCCTCAACGCAAAGGCCGCTCTCGTCGCCATTGAAGACGAGTTCGAAGCCCGCGCCGTGCGATTGCCCATCATGATTTCGGTGACGATCACAGACCGGAGTGGTCGCACCCTGTCGGGTCAAACCATCGACGCCTTTTGGACGAGCATTGCTCACGCCCGCCCGCTTAGCGTGGGCATCAACTGCGCGCTTGGCGCAAAGGAGATGCGTCCATATTTGGTGGACCTCTCCAAAATCGCATCATCGCGGATCAGCTGTTATCCAAACGCCGGCCTGCCGAATGCGTTTGGTGAGTACGACGAAGCACCGGAAACGACCGCATCCTTGCTCGAGGAATTTGCGCGCGAAGGGCTTGTGAACGTTGTAGGTGGGTGCTGCGGCACGACTCCCGATCACATCCGCGCGATCGCATCACGCCTCGCCCCGCTCGCTCCCAGGCCACGACCCATCGCGTTAGCTCCGACAACACGTCTTAGCGGCCTTGAGCCTCTCGAGATTCGCCACGACGCCAATTTCATGATGATCGGCGAGCGCACAAATGTAACTGGTAGCGCAAAGTTTGCGAACCTCATCAAGCAGGGTGACTACACGGCAGCCGCCAGCGTTGCACTTCAACAAGTGCAAAGCGGCGCCAACATCGTCGACATCAACATGGATGAGGGCATGCTCGATTCCGAGCAAGCGATGGTGCGCTTTGTAAACTTGCTTGCGACGGAGCCGGAAATCGCGCGCGTGCCGTTCATGATCGACAGCTCGAAGTGGGATGTCTTGCGCGCGGGCATCAAGTGCGTGCAGGGCAAGGCGATTGTCAACTCCATCAGCCTGAAGGAAGGCGAAGCGGATTTTCTCAGCAAGGCGCGAACCGTGCGACGCTTTGGCGCCGCGGTTGTGGTGATGGCTTTCGATGAACAGGGCCAGGCCGACACAACCGAGCGCAAGGTCAGCATCTGCGAACGCGCCTACAAGTTACTAACGGAAAAGGGCGGATTTCCGCCCGAGGACATCGTGTTCGATCCGAACGTGCTTGCGGTAGCAACTGGTATCGAAGAGCACGCGGACTTTGCGAAGAATTTTATCGAGGCAACGAAGCTCATCAAGGAACGATGCCCCCATGTCAAAATAAGCGGCGGCATTAGCAACTTGTCGTTCTCGTTTCGCGGCAACCAGGTTGTACGTGAAGCGATGCACTCGGCCTTTCTCTTCCACGCGATTGCCGCCGGTCTCGACATGGGAATTGTCAATGCCGGACAAATTGCTGTGTACCAGGACATCGATCCAATCTTGCTCTTGCACGTCGAGGATGTGCTGTTCAACCGACGCCCCGATGCAACCGAGCGCCTCGTTTCGTACGCGGACACAGTCACCGGGCCGGGCACGAAAAGACAGATCGACGATGCGTGGCGAAACGC